>JBFIQH010000028.1:0-21307 GCA_041609735.1 Woeseiaceae bacterium
CGTACCGCTGGCCATCCGTATCGTTACGAATTCGCTGGCACCGTGGATCGGGCGCATCGGCCGCACCGCGACGCGGCTCGCCGTTGCCGGCGTTGCGGCCGGGCTGAGCCGCACCGGCGTTGCCGTGGTCGCGCTGGCCGTCGCCGTGTCGGCGACGATCGGCGTCAGCGTCATGGTCGACAGCTTTCGCGGCTCGGTCGATCAGTGGCTCACGCAAACGCTGCAGGCCGACATCTACATCGGCGTGCAGCGCGGCGCGCTGGACAAAGACATTATTTATGACATCGCCGGGCTTCCCGAGGTCGAGGCCGTCAGCACCAGCCGACGCGCGTGGATCGAGGATGAGGGGGGCCGCACGCAGGTCGTTGCGATCGCGATGGCGCCGGGCAGCTACGCCGGCACGACGATACTCGACCGGAGCCCGAAGGACGTCTGGCCCGTCTGGGAACGCGACGACGCGGTGCTCGTGTCCGAACCGTTCGCGTACCGCAACGACGTCCGGCCGGGCGATGAACTCGACTTGCGCACCGACCGGGGCGCGCGATCGTTCACGATACTCGCGACCTACCAGAGCTACGACATCAATGCCGATGCGGTGCTGATGAGCCGCACGACCTACGACCGGCTGTTCGACGACGACGGCGTCGATTCGATGGGCCTGTACCTCGCAGAAGGCGCCGACATCGAGTCTGTGATGCGCGACATCGAGACCATCAGCGATGGGCGGCAGCGGCTGACGAGCAACTCGAACGCACGCATCCGGCAACTGTCGCTCGACGTTTTCGACCAGACGTTCATTATCACCGACGTCCTCTACTGGCTCGCGACCGGCGTCGCGCTGATCGGTATTCTCGCGTCGATGCTCGCGCTGCAGCTGGAGAACGGCCGCGAACACGGTGTATTGCGTGCGCTCGGCATGACGCCGGGACAAGTCGGCGGCATGATCACGCTGCAGACCGGCGTCATCGGCCTCTTGAGCGGCGTGTTCGCGCTGCCGCTCGGCGTCGTCATGGCCTGGGTCCTGATCGAGGTTATCAATCGGCGCGCGTTCGGCTGGCAGATCGACATGGTCGTCGCGCCGGACATCCTGCTGACGGCCGTCGCGTTCGCGGCGTCGGCTGCGTTGGTTGCGGGGCTGTACCCGGCGTGGCGCGCGGGCCGCACCGAGCCGGCGATCGCGATGCGGGAGGAGTAGCCGTGCGTTTCCTGCTCCTGCTGGTATCAATCGCTCTCGCGCCGGTCGGGCTGGCCGAAGAATCGGACGTTTCGGAGCTGGCCGACCTGCTCGGCGCCGACGCCGATGCCGGCTTCGAGAAGGCGTACGAACCGAGAGAGTTCTCGTTTCCCCGCGACCACGGCCCGCATGAATCGTTTCGCAATGAATGGTGGTACGTGACCGGCAACCTCGATGCCGATGACGGCCGCCGCTTCGGCTTCGAGCTGACGATCTTCCGCTTTGCCCTGACACCGACTGCCGTGGACAGCGAATCCGAATGGCGCACGAACCAGGTCTACATCGCCCACTTCGCCATTACCGACGTCGCCGGCGAACGCTTTTTTGTTGCCGAGAAATACTCGCGCGGCGCGCTGCGGCTCGCCGGCGCGGCGTCCGAGCCGTTTCGCGTGTGGATCGACGACTGGGAAATTGCGGCGACCGGGGACGATCGCTGGGCGCTGCGCGCCGACGACAACGAATTCGCGCTGGACCTCGACCTCGTCGCCGTAAAACCGCCGGTGCTCAACGGAATCGACGGGCTGTCGCAGAAGTCGTCGCAGCCGGGCAACGCCTCTTATTATTATTCGATTACGCGCTGGAACGCCGGCGGGCGCTTGCGCGTTGCTGATGATGAGTTCGCGGTGTCCGGCCTCGCGTGGCTCGACCGCGAGTGGAGCAGCAGCGCGCTTGGGAGTGATCAGCAGGGCTGGGACTGGTTCGCGCTGCAGCTCGACGACAATACGGAGCTGATGTTCTACAACCTGCGCAAGACCAACGGCGCACAGGACCCGAACAGCGCCGGTACCTATGTCGCTGCTGACGGGCGCTCGCTGCACCTTGGCCGCGACGACGTCGACATCAGCGTCACGGACACCTGGGCCAGTCCAGAGGGCGGTCGGTACCCGTCAGCGTGGCAGATCTCGGTGCCGTCCGAGGCGCTGTCACTGACGGTGGTGCCGGTGCTGCCGGAGCAGGAACTATTCACGACAGTGCGCTACTGGGAAGGCGCCGTCGATGTGGTCGGTAACCGAAACGGCGCGCCGATCGTCGGTCGCGGGTATGTCGAGCTGACGGGCTATGCGCCGGCAAGCCCGCCGCGCTGAGATTACTGCGAATGCATATCTATATTCTATTTAAATAATTGATATAAAAGATATTTTATTGGTTCGCGACGCACAGTTCCGCCTAGAACTTGCATTCGCAGTACAACCGCTGCACACTAGCCCGAACAGCACTCCAGTGCTGCGCGGCGCGAGTGCACCGCGACCATTCCGACGATGGGGGAATAACTGATGAAAAATTTCGTGTTGCAATCCGTTCCCGAGATTGCGCGGCGAATGATGCTGGTCCTTGTAGGCCTTGCAATGGCACCGACGGTGCACGCACAGATCGAAGAAATCGTCGTCACCGCTGAAAAGCGTGAGGAAAGCCTGCAGGACGTCAGTATCTCGGTATCCGCATTCAACGAAACCGCCCTCGAGCTCGGCGGCATCGATGACGTATCGCGTCTCGAATTGTTGGTGCCTGGCCTGAACTATGCGTTCGCCGGCAATGACGCAAAATTCAATGTCCGTGGCGCGAATTCGACGAATACTTTTGGTGACAACAGCTCTATCGTTGGTGCATTTGTTGATGGCGTCTATAAAGCACGCGCGTCGCAACAAACGCGGGCATTTTTTGACGTGCGCAATGTCGAGTTTCTCCGCGGACCTCAGGGCACCCTGTATGGGCGAAATACGTTTGCTGGCGCCCTGAACGTCTATACGCACTCGCCGGATACAGAGGAAATGTCCGGCGGTATAGAAATCAGCTCGCAGGCGTTCGATCGAAAGCGCGGCGAGGTGTATTTGAACATGCCGCTCAGCGATACATTCGCTGTACGTGTTGCGGGGGTTTACGATAAGAGCGATGGGTACATCAAGAACCTGGCCGGGCCTGATGTAGGCGCGCAGGACGACAAGGGTTACCGCATATCAGCACTTTGGGCGCCGAACGATCGTCTTGAGGCTATCCTGCGATACACGAGAGTGACCGAGGATGGCAATGAGGCCGGTCTGTTCGGTTATACGTTCCTTTGCCGTAACGAAACCACTGATGGCCTGACCGACCCGTTTGGCACAGTCCGCAACTGCGCCAACCCGGTGCGTGGTTCCGGCGGTCGTGGACCGGCGTCAAACGGACCTGGAGGTGACCCGTGGGTGATCAGCCAGGACTACGTCCGGCCCGTGAACCTGAAAGATACGGAGTTCTCGCTCAACGTTACCTACGATTGGGACAGTTTCTCGCTGCGCTCAATCACTTCAGCCAACGATTTCGACAACGACATCAACTTCGACTTCGATTTCAGCCCGACGCCGAACTCGAACGGGGGTTATCTCGAAACGTCCGAGGGTTTTGCGCAGGAGTTTGTCCTTACCTCGACGACGGATAGCCAGCTGCAGTGGACGGCGGGCGTCTATTATTCGGACCTGACTGACTACAACAGCTTCTACATTTACCAGCAGACGGTTCGCGACGACTCGACGCGACCGGAAGTTACCAATTCGCAAGGCACCTTTACCGTGCTGGAAGGCACAGACATCGTATCTGATGCCACAGTACTCGGCGGCTTTTTTGCAAACGCGGTGGAAATCGAGACTGAGTACTGGGGCGTATTTACTCAGCTCGAGTATTCGGTAAACGACCAGCTGCGGCTCATCGGCGGCCTGAGATATAACGATGAGACAAAGGACGCATTTTGTGGCGGGTCCAATTTCACGGGCGATACCAACGGTGATGGTACGGTCGATCGCGTCGTCAACGTTCGGCCCGGCGTCGACGGGAGTTCACCGCTTATCCTGCCCAATAACGCCAGCGACCTGTTCACCTACAACTGTGGCGCATCTGACGCCATTACGAGCGCCAATACGATTCAGGATCCATCGAGCCTCGGGCGCTTTGACAACGTCACCTGGCGCGCCGGCGTCGAGTACGATCTCAACGAGGACGTGATGATCTACCTGTCGGGTTCGACAGGCTACCTGTCAGGCTCGGCGAGCACGACGACGACCACCGATGAGCAGGAATCGCAGGTAATCGAGGCGGGCTTTCGCAGCGTTCTGGCTGGCAACACACTGCAGTTGAACGGAGCGGTGCACTTCACGGAGTACACAAACCTGCTAACGCAACGCCAGCGCGTCGACCCGAACACCGGTATTGTGTTGACGTTCTCCGATAACGGCGGCGACATCGAGGCTTTTGGCATCGAGCTTGATGCCGTTTGGCTGCCGGCGGACGAATGGACCCTGACCGGCACGCTTGCCTATCTCGATTCGGAATTCGGCACGTTCGGCCAGAGCAATCCGTACCAGCTGTACAACGGCGTCGTGCAGGATTTCGTCGACCAATCCGGCAATACCACGCCGTGGTCGCCCGAGATTACTCTTGGCGCGAGCGCTGCCTACCGCTATGACTGGGGTTCTCGCGGCACGATTACGCCGTATATTCAGACCTACTACTCGGACGGCTACAATACGTCGAACCTGCTTGCGACGGACCCGTCTCACGACCAGGATTCGTATTCGAAGACTGACGTGCGCCTGATTTGGGATTCGCCGGAGCAGAAATACGCTATTGAGATTTTCGTGGAGAACCTGGAAGACTCCGACGTTCTCGCGCGCGGCAACAATAACAGCGATGACGTCGTACAAACGTCGTACTTGTACCCCCGCAATTACGGCATCAAGTTCCGCGCCAGCTTCTTCTAGAAACCGGCGCGCGAACTGGTACTACTTAGAAGGGGCTGGACGCCCCTTCTTTTTTGGAGGTATCCACCAAGACACGATGCGGGCGTCGATATGGTCATGACACGACGGCAGTTCCTCGAGTTGAGCGTTGGCGCTACCGCTGGCGCTGCACTGCCTGTCAGCGAGGCCGGTGCCGCTCTATCCGCGCAACCGTCGCCGACCGTTACAGATTGGCGGCCACGAGCGCTTGATCGGAAACCAAACATCGTTATGGTCGTGCTCGACGATGTGGGCTTCGCTGATCTCGGCTGTTATGGCGCGGAACACGACACCCGATGCATGGATGCGCTGGCCACAACCGGTGCCCGATTCAATAACTTTCATGTGACGGCACTTTGCGCGCCGACGAGGGCGTGCCTGCTCACCGGGCGCAATGCGCACGCGGTCGGCGTCGGCAACATTGCAGAATGGGGGCGCGCGGACCATCCGGGCTACAGGGGCTGGATACGGCAGGATGCGATGACGCTGGCCGAAATCCTGAAGCCGGCTGGGTATTCCACGATAGCCGCCGGCAAATGGCACTTGTCGACGCTGGCGGATCAAAACGGTAGTGGACCATTCGATCACTGGCCGGTACGTCGAGGCTTCGATCACTGGTACGGATTTCACGGTAACGCCATCGACCACTGGCACCCGGAGATGTTCGAGAACACATCTGCCGCATATCCGCGGAAAGACGACAATTATCATCTCAGTACCGATCTGGTCGACAGGTCCATCTACTATCTGGCGGACCATTTCGCTGCAGGCCCGGAGGATCCGTTTTTCCTGTACCTGGCGTTCGGGGCGATGCACTTTCCACTGCATGCGCCGGCCGACGACATACGTCGGCATCGCGGCCGTTATGATCGTGGCTGGGACGTCGTCCGCGCGGAGCGCTTCGAGCGCCAGCGCGAACTCGGCATCGTGCCACCGGAGGCCCGACTGGCGCCGCGTAACGCCGATGTGCCTGCATGGGCCGACCTCAGCGACGCGGAGCGCCGTCTCGCCGCGCGCGGCCAGGAAGTTTACGCTGCATTCCTGGAACACACGGACCGTCAGCTGCAGCGACTGGTGGATTTTCTGCAGTCGGAGCGACAGTTCGACAACACTGTCGTGCTCGTGCTGTCGGATAACGGGGCTGCTTACGGCGGGCCGATCGAGGGCCGACTCGATGTCCGTCGCGACGCCTATCTCGGTCCGGCGTCGATCGACGAGTTCCTTGCCGATATCGACCTGATGGGTACCGATGCCTCCTATTGTTCCTATTCGCGCGGCTGGGCGCAGGCGAGCAACACACCGCTCAAATGGTACAAGTCCGACACGTACGAAGGCGGCATCCGTGCGCCGCTGATCGTCAGCTGGCCCGATGGCGATCTGCCGGCCGGCGCGGTGCTGTCGCAGTACCATCACGCCATCGACGTGGTGCCGTCGCTATTGACAATGATCAATGCCCGATTGCCTGCCAGTTTTCGCGGCCAGGCACCTTTGCCGATACAAGGCGTGAGTTTTGCCTATACCTTCGACGAGCCTGCGACGCCGACAGCAAAGACGATCCAGTATTTCGAAACACTCGGCGATCGTGCGATCTGGGCCGACGGTTGGAAGGCAGTTGCGCGGCATACGCCGGGAACCGACTACGATGTCGACAACTGGGAGCTCTACCATGCTGCCGAGGATTTTTCGGAGACGCTCGATCTCTCGGACAAGTTTCCGGAACGCCTGCAGGCCCTCATCGACCTGTGGAATGACGAGGCGAAGCGCTATGACGTGTTGCCACTGGAAGACGATACGCTGAAGCTGTACCAGGGCTCGGTACCTGCACCACGTGCGACCTACATGTTCTATCCCGGTATGACGCGGCTGGATCGCCTCAGTGCCCCGGACATCTACAGCTACAATTCGCGATTCCGGGCCTCGGTATCGCTGGTCCATGCACGTGCCAACGGTATCATTCTTGCAGCCGGCGACAGCAGCTGCGGTTACGAGTGGTACCTGCAGGACGGTTACCTGCATTTCGGCTATGTCTATACCCGCAATGCTATCTACGCTGGAAAATCGCGCCGCCGCGTTCCGGTCGGCGAGCACGAGCTGGGCCTGCGAATCACAAAGACCGGTGAATCCGAGGCCACGGTAACGCTCGAACTCGATGGCAAAGCGATCGGCGCGATCGAGTTGCCGCACATGTGGCCGATCTATGCCGCGAACGCCGGAATACGCTGCGGTGAGAACCGCCATGCGCCCGTGACTCGCGCCTACGAACCACCGTACGTCTTCGATCAGACCTTGACGCGCGTCGTCGTCGACGTCGACATCGCCTGAGAAGCAGCTGGCATCAGAGTGCTCGTCGCGGTTCGCCCAGGAGGTGCTGCAGGCGCGCAAATACGTCGACGTTCATTTGCCTGAGTATGTCGACGATGTCGATTGGCACCCAGTTTTCGGCGATCTTGTTGCCATCAACACGGTAAAAATCCATGACGCGCATAGCGATCTGCTTGCCGGTAGGGCCGGTGTTTAGCCAGTCAGGGCCGGAGTGTGTCGCGACCACCGACGGCCAGCCGCCCGTAACCACGAAGTCACCGTCACCGACGTTGGCAACGTGATTTGCGACCTTGCGATCCGGAAACGCGCGCAGGAACGGAATCTGGTGATGAGCTTCGAACCCCTTTAGCCCGCGTGTCGTTCCGATTCCCGACGGCCCGTACCACATGAAGTTTTCGGTCCAGTACCGGGCATGATGCATGCTCGACAGATCCTTGCCGTCGAACGCGAGCAGGCCGGCGTGCATGTCCTTGACGATCTTCAGCGTTTCGGCACCTCGTTCCGAGTCGGCCACGTCGAGACGCACGCCGTCCTGCGTTGCCGGGCCACGCCACATTCCTTCCGCACCGAGGCTTGGCGCGAGCGGCCAGCAATTCGCCTGATGCATCAGGTCCAGAACGTCGATCAGCACATGTGATTCGACGATGCGGCCGTCCTCGATACGATTCATCTCTCCGCAGTTAAGTGTTGCTACACCGTGGCTTGCCGGGATGCCTAGCCAGTCGGACGCAAATGTGCCCTGCAGAACGCTGAATGTGCAGACGTAGTCGGACTCCTTGTAACTGCCACCGATGACAACCTGGTCGCGGCGCTCGATGTCCGGGAACGATGCGCGAATCGGCCGCCATAGTGCATCGCAAATCGCGTCGGCACCCTGATGCTCGTTCACAGGATGGAATGCGAACAGCTTCGCATCGTCGGTGTAGGTATCGGCCACAGCCTGTCGGAGATCGGCGATCGGGGCGCGCAGGATGTTGCGCAAGTTCGATACTACGGCACTCTTGTTGGCCGCATGGGACAGGGGATTCAACATGGTCAGGCTGCCTTGGACTTGTAGCGAGCGACGCGGAGATCCGCCTGGGCCTGGTGGCCGGCGAAACCCTCGAGCGCACAGAGACGAGAACAATACTCTCCAATTGCCGCCGTTGCCTCCGGCGTTACGCGCTGGTAGGTACAGGTCTTGATGAACTTGCCAACCCACAGCCCACCGGTGTAGCGAGCGGCGAGCTTCGTCGGCAGCGTATGATTCGTGCCGATGACCTTGTCCCCGTACGCAACGTTGGTTTCGGGCCCGAGGAACAGCGCGCCATAGTTGGTCATGTTGTCAAGGAAATAGTCTGGGTCTCGTGTCATGACCTGTACATGCTCACTCGCGATACGGTCTGCTTCAGCGAGCATTTCGGCTTCGGTGTCGCAAAGAATAATCTGGCCATAGTCAGCCCAGGCTTTGCCGGCAATGTCAGCGGTCGCCAACGTTTTCAGCTGCTTTTCGATCTCGCGTTGCGTATCGTCGACGAGCTTTGCCGACGTCGTCAAAAGGATCGCAGGTGAGTTCGGGCCGTGTTCCGCCTGGCCGAGCAAATCGGTGGCGGCCATTTCGCCGTCACAGCTGTCATCGGCAATCACCAGCGTCTCGGTCGGACCGGCAAACAGGTCGATGCCGACCCGGCCGTACAGTTGGCGCTTCGCTTCAGCGACGTATGCGTTGCCGGGGCCGACGAGCATGTCGACCGGGGCAACGGACTCGGTCCCCAGGGCCATCGCGCCGACCGCCTGCACGCCGCCAAGGCAATAAATCTCGTCCGCGCCCGCAAGATGCATCGCGGTGACGATTGCATCGTTCGGGCCGCCGCCGTGGGGTGGCGCACATGCGATGACGCGTTTAACGCCGGCAACCTTCGCCGTCAGCACGCTCATGTGCGCACTGGCGACCATCGGATACTTGCCGCCGGGCACGTAGCAGCCGACGCTGTTTACCGGGATATTCTTGTGTCCCAGCACCACGCCGGGGAAGGTTTCTTCCTCGACGTCGCGAAGCGCCGCTTTCTGTATTTCGGCAAATTTTCGAATCTGCGCCTGCGCGAACTTGATGTCGTCGATGGTTTGCTTGGGGAGCCGGGCAACCGCCGCTTGGACTTCGTCATCGGTTAGCCGGAAACTAGCCGGTGACCACCTGTCGAATTTTTCCGACAAATCGCGAACCGCAGCGTCACCGCGCTCGTCAATGTCCGCAAGTATGCCCTCGACGGTCGACTTTACCTTGGCGTCCATTTCGGCGGCGGCATCCGCATTGATTCCCGCCTTGATTACCTTGATCACGTTCTGTACCTCGAAACTGGAGTGTCTAGTTGATGGTATTCGGTGGTGCCGGGTGATCGCCGCCGCGCACGACATACGCTTCGACATCATCCGCACCCCGGTTTTCGAATTTCCGGGCCATGCCGATCGGCACCGTGATTACATCGCCGGGGTCAAGGTCGACACTGTTTCCAGCCAGCGTCAACGTCAATCGCCCGCGGTGCATCATGATGACTTCTTCTTCCTTTCGCCGGTGGAGGTCCGAAGCGGCACCAGGCATGATCGACAAATGCCGTAGGTGAATGCCGTGCGGCCAGTCCATTCGCCCGGCTGCCAGTCCCTCTGCTTCGCTTTTGCTGCCGATGATCGGCCGCTCGTCGATTCCCGTCGGTCCGCCGGCAGTCAAAGACGACAACTCGTCGCGGCGAACGACGCATGCTGACAGCTCATCGGCGCTCATTCGTCGAAGCTTTGCAATGTCGTCAGCGGTTGTCGGCGGCATCGGGCGCTTGGTTGCCGGCACGGTCTCCCCTTTGGTCGTGTCGACGAGGCTACCATCCTCGAGCAGGATCAGCCCGTGCTTGGCGGCCTCATCGAAAACGTACGGTGCCCACGTGACGTGGCCCGGGTCGTCGCCGCCGAGGACCGCAAACAGGAAGCCGATATCATCGCCGACGTTGCGGAAACCACGAAACACGTGGACCGGAATCGAGATCGTATCGCCCACGCTCAGGACGACCTCGCCATCGTCGCCGTCTGGGCCAAGCGTGAAGGCCCAGGTGCCCGAGTGCACGATGAATACCTCAGCGGTTTCGTGGCTGTGTTGCGAATTGATGCAGCCCGGGGGCTGGCGCGCGCCGCCGATGTTGAAGCCGTGGGGGATTTCGATGTGCACGTGCTGGTCTGGGTTTTCCGCTACCCCGGGACCGATGATCGTGAAGTTTTCCTTTTGCTTGCTGCCCGGCGTTCGTGTATCGATGAACGCTGTCGTGCACGGACGCAGGTCCCCGTAGCGCACGAGGCGCTCGGCCAGCAGCAACGGATGACGGTCCGCGGACGATGCGGTTCGGGTCATGTCGGGGCAATTCCTCTCCGGGGCTAACGACGCCCGCTTCAGTCTGGAAATGTACTTCGAATGCAAAGAGAATACAAGAAAAAGTGGACGATCTACGGGGTTCTAGGCAAGGATCCTGAAATTTATGTAGTTTTTTCCTGCATTCGAAGTACAATCCTGACCAGCAAGCCGGCGCCGCCGGCGTGAACGGGTATATCAGCATGGGGACAGGCCGCAAGGGCGCGTACACCGAGGACGACGATATCGTCGATTTCATCCTCGGCATCACGTTCGAAATCTGGGAGGAGCGTGGTGTCGAGCTGATTCATCAGTACTACGGTGAGGACTGTATCGTCTGGGGGCTGGACGGCATTACCCACGGCGCCGCGGAAGTCGTGGACGCGACGTGGAAAACCTTGAAAGCATTTCCAGACAGGAGGCTGATTGCCGAAAATGTCGTCTGGTCCGGTGATCGGTCGGACGGCTACTACACGTCGCACCGATTGCTGAGCCTCGGCACGAACGAGGGTGACACAGTATTCGGCCCGGCGACCGGTGCTGCGATTCGCATGACGAACATCGCAGATTGCTTCGTCGAGGATGGCGTCATAACGAAGGAATGGCTGGTTCGCGACAATATGACGCTGGCTCTGCAGCTCAGCGCGGAGCCCGTGAATGCCGCTCGCGACATGGCGAAACGTCGCACCGATGAACACCGTGAATGGATCGACTCCGAAATCGCGCGGCTGGCGCGTTTGGATCGACAGGACGTGCCGCCAACCGCCGCAAATGCCCGCCAGGATCCCGAGAGATTCGCGCGCCGCGTGCTTTACAGCTGCTGGTCGGGTAACAGGCCGGTATTCGACACGCTGTATGCGCCATATTCGGTGTTGCACCGATCGCCGCTGCGCCAGTACTCCGGACGCGAAGAGATTTTTGATCATTACGAACGGCTGCGCGCCATCGTCGGCGGCGCTAATTTTAGTGTCGATCATGTCGCTGCTGTGCCGTTTTCGGGGAACGGCATCGACATCGCGGTGCGGTGGACTGCAGCGGGTACGCATGATGCAGATTTCAACGGTATCGCGCCGACCGGCAAGCCCATGTTCATACTCGGCGTGACGCACTTGCGCTGTGTCGATAATCGGATCATCAGCGAGTCAACGGTATTTGATGATCTCGCGCTGCTTAGCCAGGTTGTTTGAGCCTGATGCGTCGCATCGTGGATGCACATCACCACCTGTGGGATCTTGGTGCGTGCAATTACCCCTGGCTGATGGCGAAGGGGGTGCCGCGATTCTTCGGAGATCCGACGCCAATCCAGAAAAACTACCTGGTCGCCGATCTGCTCGATGACGCTGCCGGTTTCGAGCTGGAAGCGTCCGTGCACATACAGGTGGGCGTCGCTGACGGCGAGGAGATCCAGGAGACCGCGTGGCTGCAGCAAACGGCGGAAAAGCACGGTCTGCCGAGCGCCATCGTTGCTTACTGTTCGCTCGAGCGGCCCGATGCAATGCGCATCATCGACGCACACCAACAGCATGAACGCCTGCGTGGCGTTCGCCAGATTGTCGGGCGTTCGGCAGACGAAGATGCACGCACCGGCAGTGATGCACTGATCGACAACCCGGTATGGCGCGAACACCTGGCCGCGCTCGGTGAACTGCAACTGTCATTCGACCTGCAGCTTATTCCGGCGCAGATGGCGCGCGTGGCGGAATTGTTGGCGACGATCCCCGGGACGAGGATCGCGCTGTGTCACTGCGGCTCTCCCTGGGACCAATCACGAAGCGGCCTTGCCGCATGGAGCGAAGGCATTCGCCTGCTGGCCTCGTTGCCAAACGTCGCTTGCAAGGTATCCGGGCTGGGCATGTTTGATCACGACTGGGACGTGGATTCAATCCGGCCGCTCGTGGAGACATGCATCGACGCATTCGGCGCCGAACGAACGATGTTCGGTTCCAATTTTCCGGTCGACAAGCTGCATGCGTCGTACCAGAGGGTGTGGACTGCGTACTCTGACATTACCGCCGGCCTCGACGACGCCAGCCGGGCGCTGCTGTTTCGAGGCACTGCCCGACGCTTCTATCGAATCGACGAAGCCAGCTGATTGGCGCCGGCCAGCAGCATAGACTGATCGGATCCCAAGAGAAACAGGCTTGCACCCGCGTCGCGCCACATGGGCAATTCATCGAGGTCGGGCGTAAACATGCCAACGGGCTTTTCGCTACCGGCCGCACAGATTTCAGCAATCGTATCGATGACCTCCGGGGCCGAAACGCTTTTGCCCATTGCGACCGCCAGGTCGACGCGGCCGACGAACAGGCAGTCGACACCGTCAACCGCGGCGATCGACGCCACGTTGTCCAGGGCATCAAGGTCTTCGATCTGGACGATGACCGTCGTTTGCGCGCCGCTGTCGGCCAGGTGATTCGGCATGTTTTTCGTGCCGTAACCTGCCGCACGTGGTGATCCGGCATAGCCGCGCCCGCCGCTGCCAAAATGCGCGGCCTTGACGATTGCGGCTGCCTGCTCGGCAGTCGTCACGTGCGGGACAATGACACCGGTTGCGCCGCAATCCAGCGCGTTCTGGATTTGCCGCGGTGAATCGTCACCTATCCGCACGAGGTTTGGCAGGTCCGCAGCGCGGCAGGCGGCAACACAGGCGTCGAGTTCGATGCGGCCGAAAGGGGCGTGCTCGCCGTCGATGGCGACGGCATCGAGTGACGACAATCCGAGCACTTCGGCAACGATATACGAGGGCGTTTTCATAAACGTGCCTATCATCGCTTGGCGATCGTGCAGACGTGAACGAAACGATTCGATTCTGGTTGCCATGATTCAGCCCCAAAGGCGATCGCTGGCAATTGCCGCCCCGTCCGCCATGCTCTTGAGTTTTGCGTAGACAATGTCCTCGTCGACCGCACCGAAGCCGGCAAAGGTCGAGAAACCGCAGTCCGTGCCGGCAATGACACGTTCCCGACCAACGATATCAGCGAACCGGCACAAACGCTCGGCGACGAGTTTCGGGTGTTCGACGAAGTTCGTCGTCGAATCGAGCACGCCGGGGATCAGGATCAGGTCCTCCGGCAGGTCGGCGTCGGCGAACACTTGCCACTCGTGGGCGTGGCGCGGATTCGAAGCTTCGAACAACAGGGCACCGACGTCTGCCTCGAGCGCAATCGGCAGCACGAGATCCATCGGTGCGTCGTGGTGATGCGGTCCCTCATAATTGCCCCAGCAGACATGCAGCCGGACGCGGTCCCGCGGGATGCCGTCGAGGGCCCTGTTCAAAGCGTCGACGTGCTGTAACGCGAGCGCGCGATATTCGTCGTCCGTCTTGTTCTTGAACAGCATGTGGCGTCCAAGGCCAAGGTCCGGTGAGTCCAGCTGCAGTACCAGGCCGGCATCGACGATGGCCCTGTATTCGGCCGCCATCGCATCGGCGAGTGCACCCAAGTAGGCCTCGTGCGAATCGTAGTGACGATTCGGCTGGAATAGTGCGATGACGCCCGGCGACGCAGCGTTCATGAAGCCTTCGCTCGCCGCATGCGCGGCCAGCGCCGCTTTGAAGTTGGCTATGTCTTCGGAAACCGGGCCCATATCCTTGACCTTGATATCGCCGACGCAGCAAGGACGCCGATACGTCGGGGTACCGCCGCTTGTCGCCTGGCGCTTCAGGAAGCCGGGGAACGCCTCGAGATCGCTCGGTGGCTCCCGATCGCTGTCGCCGTCGAAGCCGGTAATGCGATCCTTTATATAGGTCGCGTAACTGATCTTGCTCATTTCGCCGTCGCTGACAATATCGACACCGTGTTCGACCTGTCTGGCGACAACGTCGTCGACGGCAGCCCGGATGATGTCGCCGGCGCCGGAGACCGTGTCACCGTTTTCGAGCGCAAACACCGTATCGGTAACGGCCTTTGACCGCGGCAGGCTGCCCACGTGGGTCGTCAGGATGCGGTCCGTGCTGGTCTTCATAGGGTTCCTACCGTGAAAATAATCGTTTGAGTTCACGCGACACGGTTTCCGGCGCCTCAAGCGTCGAAATATGACCGCAGTCCGGAACGGTTACGAGTTCTGCGTGCGGAATTTCTCGGGCCATCAATTCGTGATACTCGACCGGGCAGAGTTGGTCCTCGACCCCGCATAGTACGAGCGTGGGGCAATCAATGCTGGCAAGTATTGCCACGCTGTCCGCGCGTTCTCGCAGTGCCGCCGACTGGCGCAGGAATACGTCGGGACCGAGATCGAGCGCCATGTCCAGCAGCAGTTCGAGAAGCGCATCGTTTTCGCGATTGACTTCGGCGAGATACAGCGGCTTCATCGAGTTGATCGCGAGGTCGCGTAGCCCACCGTCAAGTACGCGCTCAATATCAACGAGTCGCTCGGAGCGCCGTTCTGCCGAGTCGGCATGTGGGTTCGTGTCGAGCAGCGCCATATGTGTAACGCGCTCCGGAGCCTGGCGCCAGATTTCGAACGCGAGAATCCCACCCATTGACAGCCCGGCGATTGCGAATCGATCCGGTGCGGTCTCGAGAGCAGCGCTGGCCATGTCAGGGAAATTGTCGGCCTCGCGGGTGTTCGCATAGTGCACCCGCAGCGACAGCGACGCGGCCTGGTGGGACCACAGGCGCTCATCGCACATCATGCCGTGCAGCAGCAAAACGTTTTCCGCGGGCATCGGCGATGGACACTAGGTCGCCGCGATGCGAGCGGAGCTGCCCCGAACGTGTATGCCGGAAAATGCACGTTTCTCCGGCGACAGGTCGGGGTTTTCGATGCGCTCCAGCAGCATGGCGGCGGCCGACTCGGTCATGCGTTCTACGGGCTGACGCACGGTAGTGACGTCGTAGGCGGCATAGCGCGCCGGCCCGACACCGTCGAAGCCGACAATCGATATATCGTGCGGCACCTGCAGGCCAAACGCTTCACGCGCCTCATCGATGCAGCCGATTGCCATGACGTCGTTGGCGGCAATAACTGCGTCCGGCGGGCTGCCGTGTTTCTCGACAAGTTCCGCGAAACACTGTCTGCCGGTTTCGTAGCCATAGTCGCCGCTGACGGTCGTAATGTCGGAAATGCCCAGCGCGGCGAGTTCATTCAGTGCTCCCATCTTGCGTTCGATGGAAACAACCGAATCCGTCGGGCCTTCGACAATTCCGAACGATCGGTGGCCTGCTTTCACCAGTTCATCGACGAGCCAGCGCTCGCCTTCCTGTTGATCGCAGCGCACAGAACTCACCTGCTGATCCTGCAATGTGCGGTTGTAAAAGACGACCGGAATACGCGCATTTTCGATGGTCCGTAGCGCGTCGTTGTCGAACATAGCAGCGGTAAGGATGCCGTCCACGCGGTACTGCAGCATCTGTTCCAGCGCGGTACCGGTGTCGCTTTCTCGCTCGAGCGCGAACAGCAGTACCCGGACGCCGCGCTCGGAAAAGCGCTGGGTAAGCTGCACGAGCACCTCCGGATAGTAGAGATTTGTCAGTTTCGAAATGACGACGGCTACCATGTTGGACCGCTGCGTAATCAGCCCGCGCGCGATCGCATTTGGCCGATAGCCAAGCTTGTCCGCAGCAGCCATGACGCGGTCGCGCATCGCCTGCGACGCACTTGCGCCGTCCTGGAAAACCCGCGAAACCGCGGACTGGGACACCCCGGCCAGCTCGGCGACATCGTAAGACGTTGCCCGTCGGCGCTCGCCTTTGCCCTGTTTTTCAACCGATTTCAGTGGTTTATTCATTCAATTTATTACTGAAAGGCCTTTCAATCGTGACTGATGGTAGGCAGTATTGCATCCGAATGCAATTTCGGATCTTCGCATGACGCCTGGCCTCGAGAATCACGTCGCACTGGTCACCGGCGCCGGCCGCGGCATCGGCCGCGGCTGTGCCGAAGCCCTCGCGGACGCTGGTGCCCACGTCATCGCGGTCGCGCGTACGGCCGCGGATCTCGAAGCGCTCGGCGCACACAGGTCCGGTCGCATCGAAACCTGGAATGCCGACATCAACACCGACGATTTTATCGAGCGTGTTGCAACCATTGACAAGCTTAGCATTCTCGTCAACAACGCTGGCGCCAATCGCCCACAGGCGTTCGTCGACGTTGATACCGAGTCGCTCGACAGTATCCTTGAGCTGAACGTGCGGTCCGCATTCCGCGTGGCCCAGGCTGCAGTCAGGAACATGCTCACTCACGGCGTCGCGGGAAGCATCGTCAACATGTCCTCGCAAATGGGGCACATCGGATCGCCAAAACGAGCGGTGTATTGCATGACGAAACATGCGGTAGAGGGCCTGACGAAAGCCATGGCTGTCGAGCTTGCGCCGCACGGTATTCGCGTCAATTCCGTTGCGCCGACGTTCGTAGAGACGCCGTTGACGAAGCCTATGCTCGATGATCCGGCGTTTCGGGAGTTCGTCCTCGGCATGATTCCGCTCGGCAAGCTTGCGACCGTTGACGACGTGGTCGCGGCCGTGATGTATCTCGTGTCGCCTGCGGCCGGCTCCGTTACCGGGCACAGTCTGAAAGTTGACGGTGGCTGGACGGCACATTAAACGATAACTGGAGAAGCCGATGGCTGACTTCGGAACGCTGAACTGGACGATCCTGATCGTCTACGTCTTGTTGAACTTGTTGCTCGGCTGGGTATTGAGCAAGCGTGTCTCGACGGCGGAAGACTTTTACCTCGGCCGGCGTACGACCCCGTGGTGGGCGATCGGCATTTCCGTCATTGCGACCTACGTGAGCGCGCTGTCGTTTCTGGGTGGACCGGCATGGTCCTATGCCGAGAGCCTCGCCGTCATCGCGATACATTTAAATTACCCTATCGTAATCTTTGTCGTAATCACGCTATTCCTGCCATTCTTCTTTAACAGCGGCGTGGCTTCGATCTACGACTACATGGAGCGGCGCTTTGGTCAGACGTCGCGGGTCGTAATTTCCGGCGTATTTCTGGTATCACAAGCGCTGACGTCAGCGGCGATCCTTTACGCGACGTCTCTGGTAATACAGTTCATTACCGGCATCGACGTGAAAACGTCGATTGTCATCGTTACGGTCATCGCGTTGGTGTATACGATGATGGGCGGTATCACCGCAGTCATCTGGACCGACGTCATTCAGGCCGGCGTTCTTTTTGTCGGCGCATTCATCATATTTTTCGCGCTACTGCAGGAATTGCCGGCGCCGCTCGGGCAGTTGCTTGCTGAATTGAAAGCGCAGGGGAAGACGAACCCGCTGGACCTGTCTTTCGACCTGACCAAAGAGGCTACCGTCTGGTCCGGCGTGATCGCGATGTCAATTTTTCACATTACCGTCTACGGCGCCAACCAGATGATGGTGCAGCGGACACTGGCCGCAAAGAACATAGGAGACGCCAAGAAATCGTTCCTGTTAATGGGGTTCGCAGCGTTTTTCATCTATTTCCTGTTTTTCGTTCTGGGTATTCTTTTCTACGGATATTACGGTGGCCAGCAGTTTGATAACGGCAACACGATAATTCTGCAGTTCGCGACCGACTATGGTCTTCCGGGTCTAATGGGAATAATTGCCGCGGCGATCGTCGCGGCGTCGATGTCGTCGCTGGATTCGTCTTTCAACTCGCTGGCGACAATATCGACGGTCGACTTCTACCAGAAGTACTATCGCAGGGACGCGACGCCGGAGCATTATCTAAAAGTGTCGCGCGGGTTCACTGTGTTTTGGGCGGTACTGATCATCGTGCCGGCGATCATCTATTCGACGAGCGAGGGCTCGGTACTGCAAACGCTGTCGAAGATCGGCTCCTACTTTGTCGGCGCGAAGCTGAGCATGTACGGCCTCGGCTTTTTCTCGAAGCAGACGACCGAGAAAGGTCTGCTCGTTGGCGTCGTCGTGGGTTTTGTCATGATCTGGTACCTCGCAACCCAGACCGACATCGCGTGGCCCTGGTACTGCCTGTTCGGCGGCGGCGTCAACATTGTCGTGGCGCTGGTCGCTAGCCGCCTCATTGACGGCGCACAAGCGGAATGGTCGGAGTATTCGATACGAGGCCAGCAGCAAAAATTTCGCGATGAAGGGCTCGCCGAGAAAGATGGCGGCTGGTACGTCGTGCCGGGCCGGGTCGACAGAATCAGCTGGCTACTGCTGGTGTTTTTCGCTGTAACCATTGTGCTGCTGTATTCCTTCGAGGCATTGATTTGACGCGTATGGTGGCCGCGCTGATCGTTGTTCTGGTCGGCGTCGCCTGTAATGAGGGCGTTCCGGAGCAAGGTGGTGATTCATTACGCTCGCCCCTGACGCTTGCAGAACTCCGCGCCCGGCGTTTCGATACGTCACTGGAGTATGCCGGGGCCATTGACGGCGGACCGAATTTTGACGCCCACCTGGTTCGATATCGTGTCGACGACCTGGAACTTTTTGCACTGGTCGCCGTTCCGAATGCCGACCCACCGGCTGACGGCTTCCCGGTCGTCATCGCGAACCACGGCTATGTTCCCGATCCCCGCCAATACGGCATCGGCAGCGATGGCAAAGACCTGCGGCCCGGCGACTACTACCGCCCGGTACCCGGGCTATATACGTCGCGCGGATTTCTCGTCGTCATGCCGGACTACCGCGGTCACAACAGCTCGGAGGGTTTCGAGTATGTCAGTGACGACGTTTACGTTTCGATCGCTTACTACGCCGAAGACGTTGTTGCGTTGCTGTCGGCGCTGGCGGACCTGGAGCTGGCCGACATAAATAATGTGCACCTGTGGTCGCACTCGATGGGCGGTCCCGTCTCGATGCGTGCGCTGTTAGCCACCGATATTGTGAAATCTGCGTCGTTCTGGTCGACAATGAATGTTGACGACTTGTTGCCGAGGATTGCGGGCAATTCCGTGCCGATGATCATCCATCATAGTGTGGCCGACCCAGCCACAGAGCATCGTAACTCCGAGGCCCTGGCCGAAGCCCTCCGGGCTGCCGGAATCCCTCATGTATTCCACAGTTACCCGACCGACGAGCACTTCTTTTCAGACCGGTATCGGGAGCTTGCCGCCGATCGCGATGCTGCTTTTTTTGGCGGTAACCGATAGGGCGGCACTTACACGCAGGCCTCTCGAGCAAGAGGAGTCATCTTCGCGGGGAGAATACTGACGTCGGATGGCCATATACAGGGTCCCCCAACATTGTGTAACGTTTTTGTTTTCACACGGTCAAAAGTACGGTTGACCCGCTGTTGCGAGGTCCGGTCATGGGCAAAGACGCGCAAAAGGTATTCATCGGGCTGCTGCTGCTCGTAGTGATTGCGGCAGGGTATTGGTATATCGCGCATCGCGAGGTCGATCCGGTAGCTGATCCCGGCAGCGCAGCGCCGCTTGCCGTGCCCGTAACAGAAGCGCCGGCCGCACCGCGGCACCCGCTGCCCGATCCGGTGCCGGATGAGGACCGCGAGCGCAAGCTCGTGCCGCTGCCGCCACTCGATGACAGCGACGGTTACTTCAAGCTCGCGCTCGAGGACTTGTTCGGCGAGGGTGTCGGCGACGTCCTCGTCGACAGGGCATTGATAGAAAAAATCGTAGCGACGATCGATAACCTGCCGCGCTCACAGGTGGCCGAACGCATTCGACCCGCTGCCGCGCCGCCCGGAGACTTTGACGTCACCGAGGGTGACGACGAGGAGTCTTTCGTGCTGGGGCCCGGCAATTTTGCACGATACGATGGCATTGCAGACCGGCTCGACCGCGCTGATCCGGACCGGGTCGTCGAAACCTACCGCCGCTTCTACCCGCTGCTGCAGGAAGCGTACGTGAACCTCGGCTACCCCGGAAAATACTTCAACGACCGCGTCGTCGAGGTAATCGATCATCTGCTGGAAACACCGCAGCCGCAGGGACGAATCGTCCTGGTCCGGCCACACGTGCTTTATAAATTTGCTGACCCGGAACTCGAGGCCCTGTCGACCGGTCAGAAGCTGCTGATTCGAATCGGCAATGCGAACGCCGATAAAGTCAAACGCTTCCTGCAGGCCATCCGCGTTCGAATTGCCGGGCCAGCCGGGTAACCTGCAACAAAAAAACCGGCACGTCCGTGTGCCGGATTTCCTACTCTTGATTGCAGGTCTGTCTGTCAGCTGCTCGGCAGGATTACCGTGTCGATAACGTGGATGATGCCGTTGCTGGTGTCGATGTCGGCCTTGACGACGGTGGCGTCGTTGATCCTGACGTTGCCGCCATTGACGGCGATGTCGATGCTCGCGCCGTTGACGGTCGTTGCTTCATCCAGCTTGACGACGGCGTTGGAGTCGACCTTACCCGGCACGACGTGGTACGTCAGGATCGCGACGAGCTGGTCCTTGTTTTCGGGCTTTAGCAGCGACTCGACCGTGCCCTCGGGCAGCTTGGCGAATGCCGCATCCGTCGGCGCGAATACCGTGAACGGGCCTTCGCCCTTCAGCGTGTCGACGAGGCCTGCGGCACCGAGTGCGGCGGCAAGCGTTTCAAACTGACCCGCCGCAACGGCGGTATCGACGATGTCTTTCCTGGCATCCATCTCGGCATGGTTGCCGGCGACGGCCGACGTCGTGAACAGGGCTGCCTTGGCAGCGAGAATCAGGCCGGCGGCCGTAAGGGTTCTGCGATTCATTAGTGTCTCCTGGTTGGGGGAAAGGGTACGGGGGAGACA
>JBFIQH010000029.1:0-21086 GCA_041609735.1 Woeseiaceae bacterium
GCATCGTTTTCGCCAAAGACCGCGTTCCTCGTTCGTACGCTGCTGATCCAGGAATACCGCAAGGTACTGCTGCGCGATCCGAAGCTGCCGCGCGAGATGTTGCCCGACGGATGGCACGGTAGCGCCGCGTATCGACTGTGCCGCGACCTGTATCGACTGACCTACCAGGCAGCTGACGAGTACCTGACAAAAACGATCGAGACGCGTGAAGGTACGCTGCCGCCGCCGGGTGACGACTACCGGGTACGCTTTGGCGGCCTGCCCGTCGCGGTAGCGTCGTGACCGCCGGCCGCGACGAGGCGCTCGCGCTCGCGCGACGCTGTGCCGACAGGATGATGTCGAGCGATGCTGCGTCAAAAATGCTCGGCATCGGCACCGAGATTCCCGCGCCCGGAACCTGCGTCGCGCGCATGCGGGTGCGCGAGGACATGGTCAACGGTTTCGGCGTCTGCCATGGCGGCCTGATCTTTTCCCTGGCGGACACCGCGTTTGCATTCGCCTGCAATGCACACAACCGCGTTTCCGTCGCGGCTTCCGCGAATATCGATTTCCTGCGGCCCGCAAAGCTCGGCGACGAGCTGACGGCGACGGCTCGCGAACAGCATGCGGGTAAGGGCGGGGGTGTCTACGTCGTCGACGTCGTGAACCACGCGGGCAAGGCAGTGGCGCTGTTCCGCGGCCGCTCCGCGAGCCGCGCAGAGACCCTGGTAAAGTGATACATTTATACTTGAAAATCATACAAAAGCGTGACACGTTTGCCGGTCACGCCAGCCGCGAGGAGAGCGGACGTGTATACACAAGGCCTTGATCAGAAGGGAAAACCGCGAGAGACCGCAGCAGGCGAGGAGACCGCCGAGCAGCTCGCGGCCTTCCAGGCGCGCGTCGATGCCGAGGAAAAAATAGAGCCCAAGGATTTCATGCCGGACGCCTACCGGCGCACGCTAGTACGGCAGATTTCGCAGCACGCGCACTCCGAGATCATCGGCATGCAGCCCGAGGGGAACTGGCTGACCCGAGCGCCGACGCTGAAACGCAAGGCCATCCTGCTCGCCAAGGTGCAGGATGAGGCCGGGCATGGCCTGTACCTGTACAGCGCCGGTGAAACGCTCGGCGTATCGCGCGACACGATGGTCGCCGACCTGCTGTCAGGCAAGGCGAAGTACTCGAGTATCTTCAACTACCCGACACTGACGTGGGCGGACATCGGTGCGATCGGCTGGCTCGTCGACGGTGCGGCGATTATGAACCAGATACCGCTGTGCCGTTGCTCCTATGGCCCGTATGCGCGGGCGATGGTCCGCGTCTGCAAGGAAGAAAGTTTTCACCAGCGCCAGGGCTTCGACATCATGGTCACGCTGTCGCGGGGCACCGACGAACAGAAGGCGATGGCGCAGGATGCGCTGGATCGCTGGTGGTGGCCGTCGCTGATGATGTTCGGTCCGAACGACAGCGAGTCGACGCATTCCGCGCAGTCAATGGCCTGGAAGATCAAGCGCTTTTCGAACGACGATTTGCGCCAGAAGTTCGTCGACATCACGGTGCCGCAGGCGGATTACCTCGGGCTCAAGGTGCCGGACGAGAAGCTCCGCTGGAACGAGGAAAGCGGCCATTACGATTTCGGCGAGATCGACTGGCAGGAGTTTTACGACGTGCTGGCCGGCCACGGGCCGTGCAACCGGGAACGCCTGCAGCAGCGCCGCAAGGCTCACGAAGACGGCGCATGGGTTCGCGAAGCGGCGCGCGCGTATGCCGGGAAACACAGCGACACGGCTGCGGCCGCGTGAGTCGCCAGGAGCAGAGCATGCGAGACGGGAACTGGCACCTTTACGAAGTATTCATCCGCGCCAAGTCGGGCCTGAGCCACCGCCATGCTGGCAGCGTGCACGCTGCCGATGACGAGATGGCCATTGACCATGCTCGCGACACGTATACGCGCCGCATGGAAGGCGTCAGCATCTGGGTCGTCCGTTCCGACCGGATCGTCGCGTCCGACCCGGCCGAGCATTCCGCGATGTTCGAACCGGCCGAAGACAAGATCTATCGCCATCCGACGTTTTACGACGTGCCCGACGGAGTGGAAAACCTGTGACGCCGGAAACCGCATTGCAAACGTACGTGACGCGCCTCGGTGACAACGCGCTCGTCACCGGGCAGCGCATGATCGAACGCGTCACCGGCGAGCCGGAACTCGAGGAGGAGCTCGCGACCGCGAACTTCGCGCTCGACTATGTCGGGCAGGCGCGCCTCTTCTACAGCTACGCTGGCGAGCTCGAGGGCAGGGGTCGCAGCGAGGACGACTTCGCCTACCTGCGCGACAGCCAGGCATTCCAGAACTTCCTGCTGGTCGAGCAGCCGAACGGGCACTTCGGTGACGCGATCGTTCGCCAGGTGCTGTTCGAGTCGTTCTACATCCTGCAGTTGGAGGCGCTCGAGTCTTGCAGCGACGATGGCCTGGCCGCAATCGCTGCACGCGCCGTCAAGGAAATCCGCTACCACCTCAGGCACGCATCGAAATGGCTGATACGCCTCGGTGACGGCACCGAAGAAAGTCATCGGCGCGTGGCGGATTCGTTGACTGCACAGTGGCGATTCACGGCCGAATTGTTCGCGGGCGACGATGTCGACGACTGCATGCGCGACGCGTTTGATGGACCGGATCTCGCGGCGATCGAATCGACATGGCGTGACACTGTCGCTGCGCTGCTGCAGCGCGCGACGCTGTCCGTGCCGGAAGCCGAAGCATTTCGCGGCGGCGGACGCGAGGGCAGGCACAGCGAACATTTTGGCTACCTGATCGCCGAGATGCAGCATCTCCAGCGCAGCTATCCGGGAGCGAGCTGGTGACGGCGGCCGTGACGCGCGAGCAGGTGCTGGAGTGGTTACGGGACGTGCCGGATCCCGAAATCCCGGTGCTGACGATCGCCGACCTTGGCATTGTCCGCGATGTCGACGTCAACGACACGGTGACGGTCGCGCTGGCGCCGACGTATACCGGCTGCCCGGCGACCGAAGTCATCGAAGAGAGTGTACTCAGCACGCTGCGGGATCACGGGCTGGACAATATCGTCATCAAGCGCACATTGTCGCCGCCGTGGACGACGGACTGGATCAGCGACGCAGGCCGCGAAAAGTTGCTCGCTTACGGAATTGCGCCGCCGCAAAAAGCGTCCGGGAAACGCGCGCTCGTCGATTCGACGCGCCCGATCGCCTGTCCGCAATGCCGCTCGACCGAAACCGAGCTTGTCAGTGAATTCGGCTCAACGGCCTGCAAGGCGGCCTATCGCTGCAAGGCCTGCCTCGAGCCGTTCGAATACTTCAAGTGCATCTAGGCCTTTAATCGTGAGGCAGTTCCACACCCTTAGAGTCGCTGACAAGCGTAACGAGACACGCGATTCCGTGCGCGTTGCACTCGAGGTTCCGGACGCGCTGCGCGACGAGTTTCGTTTTCTCCCGGGGCAACACCTGCCGATTCGTATCGACAGAGACGGCAAGGCCGTGCGCCGGACCTACAGTATCTGTTCCGCGCCGGGCCGATGGCCCCTCGAGATCGGCGTTCGCTTGCAGCCCCACGGGCTGTTTTCCGGTTTCGTTGCGGACGAACTCACCGTTGGCGACACGCTAGACGTCATGCCGCCGTTCGGGCAGTTTCATGCGAACCTCGACCCTGCGAACGAGAAACACTACGTTGCGTTTGCCGCCGGCAGCGGCATTACGCCGATACTGTCGATCGTTGCGGCGACGCTCGACGCAGAGCCGGGCAGCACCTTTCTCGTCTTTTACGGGAACCGGCGCCAGACAACGACGATGTTCATCGATGACCTGTTTGCACTGAAGAACCGCTTCCCTGAAAGACTTCAGCTGCACTTTGTCTTCAGCCGCGACGAACAGGAGTTTCCCGTTGCCGCCGGCCGCCTCGATGCGAACAAGGTACGAGAGCTTTGGCCACTGTTCTGTCGCGGTATCCGAGTCGACGAGGCGTTTGTCTGTGGTCCGGATTCGATGATCGAAGACGTGACCGGGGTCCTTGTCGAGCTCGGCCTGGAAAAATCGTCCGTGCATTCGGAGCGTTTCGGTGCGCCACGTAAGGCCGCGCGCGCCGAGGTGCCGGCGTCTGCCGCGGACGTGGCGGTCGTCACCGTCGTCATGGACGGGCACAAGAAGTCCTTCGAGATGTCGAAAGGCGATGACAACATCGTCGACGCCGCCGGCCTGCACGGCATCGACCTGCCGTACTCGTGCAAGGGTGGTGTCTGCGCGACCTGCCGATGCCACGTTCGCGACGGCGAGGTCGTCATGGCCAGTAACTACGGGCTTGAGCCCTGGGAAGTCGATGCCGGGTTCGTGCTGGCGTGCCAGTCGCGGCCGGTCAGCCAGGCGGTGACGATCGACTACGACAAGGTGTGACGGTAGTCGCTGTGTCGTGGCGCAAATTCAAAAGAACCGGGGTCGTGGCGGGCGTAAACTGGACACAGCAACGTGTGCCTGTATTTTGCAGGGACAGGGATATCGGGGAGAATCAATGAGCAAGCCAGGAACGATCGCAGCGACCGAGCTGCCGGCTCAGCGCCGTTCATACGACTATGACGGGCTGATTCAGTGCGGGCACGGCGAGCTGTTCGGTCCGACCAACGGCCGGCTGCCGCTGCCGCCGATGCTGATGCTCGACCGCATTCCGTTGATTACCGACGACACCGGTAAGTACGGCAAGGGCGAGATCAAGGCGGAGCTGGATATCCGGCCCGACCTGTGGTTTTTCGACTGCCATTTCGAGGGCGACCCGGTCATGCCGGGATGCCTCGGCCTCGACGCCATGTGGCAGCTGGTCGGTTTTCACCTCGTCTGGGCCGGCTTCGAGGGCCGCGGTCGCGCGCTTGGCTGCAAGCAGGTCAAGTTTTTTGGCCAGGTGCTGCCGAAAGCGAAGCTGGTGACCTACCAGATCGACATAAAGCGCGTAATCTCGCGCAAACTGACGATGGCGATCGCCGACGGATCAATGTCGGTCGACGGCCGGGAGATCTACACCGCCGAAGACCTGCGCGTCGGCCTGTTTACCTCCACTGACGACTTTTAGGACCTGCTATGCGACGAGTAGTTATCACCGGTCTCGGTGCGGTTTCCTGTATCGGTAACACGCAGGACGAGATTGTCGACTCCCTGAAGAAAGGCCGTTCCGGCATCGTTGCCAACGAGACGTTTAAGGAAATGGGCTTGAGGAGCCACGTCTCCGGCAGCGTCAATATCGACATCCAGGAACACATCGATCGCAAAGTGCGGCGCTTCATGGGCGATGCTGCTGCCTATGCGTACATCGCGATGCAGCGCGCCATCGACGATTCGGGGCTAGAGGGGAGCGATGTGTCGAACCCGCGTACCGGGTTGATCGTGGCCTCCGGTGGCGCGTCGAGCGAGAATATCATCACGAGCTCCGACACGCTGCGCAGCCGCGGCGTGCGCAAGATCGGGCCCTACATGGTGCCGCGCTCGATGAGCAGTTCCGTGTCGGCGTGTCTCGCCACGCCGTTCGCGATCAAGGGCGTCAATTATTCGATTACGTCGGCGTGCGCGACCAGCGCGCACTGCATCGGCGCCGCGGCCGAGCAGATTCAGCTCGGCAAACAGGACCTCGTGTTCGCGGGCGGCGGCGAAGAGGAGCACTGGAACCTGTCGAGCATGTTTGACGCGATGGGTGCGCTGTCGACCGGCTATAACGACACGCCGGCCAAGGCATCGCGGCCGTACGACAAGAACCGCGACGGTTTTGTCAGTGCCGCGGGATCCGGAATCCTCGTCGTCGAGGAATACGAACGCGCCAAGGCGCGGGGCGCGAAAATCTATGCCGAGCTGGTCGGTTATGGCGCGACGTCAGACGGTTTCGACATGGTTGCGCCGTCCGGCGAGGGCGCAGTTCGCTGCATGAACCTTGCCAGGGAGACCGTTGACGGTCGCATCGACTACATCAATACGCACGGCACCAGTACGCCGGTCGGCGACGTCAAGGAGCTGGAGGCGATCCGGGAAGTGTTCGGCGACGACCTGCCGCACTTCAGTTCGTCGAAGTCGATGTGCGGCCACTCGCTGGGCGCGACCGGCGCACAGGAGGCGATTCACTGCATCCTGATGCTGGAGCACGACTTCATCGCGCCGTCGATCAACGTCGAGGAACCGGACGAAGCCGTCGCCGGTATGCCGCTGGTCACCAAGACGGTCGAGTCGGCCGGCATCCGCACCGCGATGAGCAACAGCTTCGGTTTCGGCGGCACCAATGCTACGCTGGTGTTCCAGAAGCTTTAGTCCCGGCCGTTCAACCATGACACACCCTGCTGCGATCGTCGCCCGGTGAGCATCGAGACGCTCAGCGAAACGAACTGCTTCGGTGGACGCATCGGCTTCTACCGGCATGCGTCCGGGGTCAACAGCTGCGACATGCGGTTCTCGGTGTTCGTACCACCACAGGCCCGAAACGGCAAAGTGCCGGTGCTGACGTTTCTGTCCGGCCTGACCTGTACCGAGGAAAACTTCATGGTCAAGAGCGGCGCGCAGCGCGTTGCCGCCGAACTCGGCCTGATGCTCGTGTCGCCGGACACGTCGCCGCGCGGCGACGGCGTGCCTGACGACCCTGAGGGCGACTATGACTTCGGCCTCGGTGCAGGCTTCTACGTCAACGCAACCAAAGAACCCTGGTCTCGCCACTACCACATGTACGATTATGTAACGCGCGAGTTCCAGGACATCGTTTTCGATAATTTTCCGGCTGACAGGGACCGCCATGGGCTGACCGGGCATTCGATGGGCGGGCACGGCGCGCTTGTCATCGGCCTCCGGAACACGTCGATGTTCCGCTCGCTGTCGGCGTTCGCACCGATTTGCACGACGCTGTACTCGCCGTGGGGCAAGAAGGCGCTCGGCTACTACCTTGGTGAGGACACGACGGCGTGGCACGAGTACGATGCCTGCGAGCTTGCCCGCTCTTCACAGGACACCGGCCACTACCGGCGAATCCTTGTTGACCAGGGTGCCGATGATCCTTACCTCGAAGAACAACTAAAACCGGAATTGCTCGAAGCCGCGTGCAACGAAAGCGGCTTGCCGCTGGAACTGCGCATTCACGAGGGCTACGATCACGGCTACTACTTCATTTCGACGTTCATCGAGGATCACCTGCGCTTTCATGCTGCCGAACTCGGCCGCTAGGGTTCTTGGTGCGCTGGCATTTGTGGCCAGCGTCGGCGCCTGTGCCGGCCGGGTTTACGATGCGCCGATCGACTGTACCTGGTGCACGGAATGGAACCAGCCGCAGGCACCGTTCCGTATCGCGGAAAATACCTGGTACGTCGGCGTCGCCGGCCTGTCCGCAATCCTCGTCGATACCGGTGACGGGCTGGTCCTGGTCGACGGCGGGCTACCGCAGTCGGCGCCGCTGATCAATACGAACATCCGCGCACTCGGATTTCGTCCGGAGGACATAGCATTGATTCTCGTGTCCCACGTGCATTACGACCATGTCGGAGGAATCGCCGCACTGCAAAGACTGTCCGGCGCCCGCGTCCTGGCAAGCGAGGCCGCAATCGTTGCGCTCGTGGCGGGTGAACTGCAGCCGGACGACCCGCAATTCGATCCCGGCGCGGACGAGTCACGGTTCCCGGCGGTACAGAATGTCGACGTGGTCCGGGATGGCGAGTCCTTGACCGTTGGTGACGTCGTTTTCACAGGCTACCACACGCCCGGCCACACACCCGGCGGCATGAGCTGGAGCTGGCAATCCTGCGACGACTCCGCGTGCCGACACGTTGTCTACGCCGACAGCCTCAGCCCGATCTCGGTGGATGGCTTTCGATACAGCGCCGACGATGGTCGGGTTGCACGACAGGTGCGGACCAGCGCTACGCGCATCGGCGCTTTGCCGTGCGACATTTTTCTGTCTAACCACCCGTCCTTGTTCGGCATGCAGGAGAAGTTCGCAAGCGAAGCGGCGGAACCTTTTGTCAATGCCGCTGAGTGCCGCGCCTACGCCGATCGCGCGCTCGAGCGACTCGAGCGGCGCCTGCGCGTCGAATCCGGACGATGAACACCGGCGAGCATTCTGCGCTGCTGTCCGACGCGTTCTTCCGCACGCTGCTCGAGTCCGCGCCGGACGCCATGCTGATCGTCGACAACGCCGGCCACATTGTGCTGGTCAACGGCCAGTCAGAGCAGATGTTCGGCTACGACCGGCAGGAACTGCTGGGGCAGACGGTCGATTCCTTGCTGCCCGAGCGACTGCGTGCCACGCATGCCGGGCACCGGGCGGCGTTCGCGCAAGAACCGAGGCTGCGCCGCATGGGCGTCGGCCTCGAGCTCATTGCACAGCGCAAGGACGGCAGCGAGTTCGCCGTCGAGATCAGCCTGAGCCCGCTCGAGACGCCCGACGGCATGCTCGTCTCCAGCGTCATACGCGACGTCACGGAGCGCAAGGAAATGGAGCAGCAGATTATCGCGGCGCGGCAGGCCGCGGAACGCGCGAACAAGGCGAACAGTGCGTTCCTCGCCGCGGCAAGCCACGACTTGCGGCAGCCGGTGCAGGCGCTGAGCCTGCTGAACGGCGCCTTGCGCAGGACGGTCAAGGATGCGCGGGCGCTTGAAATGATCAAGAGCCAGGAACTCTCGCTAACGGCGATGACGAACCTGCTGAACTCGCTGCTCGATATCAGCCGGCTCGATGCCGGCGCGGTCACGCCGGAACTGGAACGATTCCCGATGCAGCGGCTGATCGATCGCCTGTCCGCGGAGTTCGGCCGGCAGGCAAATCACAAGGGCCTCGAGTTTGCGGCGGCGAGCTGCAGTGCGCTGGTCGAAAGCGACCCGAACCTGCTCGCGGAAATCATCCAGAACCTGGTTTCGAATGCCATTCGCTACACCGACAGTGGACGCGTCGAACTCCACTGCGACATCGACGACGGCATCTGCCAGCTGCGGGTGGTCGATACCGGCATCGGCATCGAGCCGGAGCATCTCGACGATATTTTTCAGGAATTCGTGCAGTGCAAGTCACCTGGCAGCACGAAGGAAGGATTCGGTCTGGGCCTGGCAATCGTCCGGCGTTTGGCAGACCTGTTGTCGCACGATGTTTCCGTCGAATCGACGCCGGGGCAGGGGTCGACGTTTTGCGTGTCGGTGCCGCTCGTGGATTTCTCTGGCGATCATGAAAACGACGAGGAGCGGCCCCAAACGGTGACCCCGGGCGCGGCCAGCGGTTTGATCCTGCTGGTCGAGGACGACAGCAGCGTTTCGAACGCGTGGACACTGTTGCTGGAAGCGGAAGGGTACCGGGTTGCAACGGCAACCACGTCATCCGAAGCGGCGGCGGTGGCGGCGCACGTAGATACCGTGCCGGCGCTGATCATTTCCGACTACCATCTCGCAGACGCGTCGACCGGGGTGCAGGCCGTCGCCGCTGTACGGGCGCATTGCGGCCATTCCATCCCGGCCTTCATCGTCAGCGGCGATACTTCTAAAGTCGTCGAAGACGCGCGGCACCTGCACAACTGCGCATTGATGAGCAAGCCGATCGATACCGACCATCTGCTGGCGCTGGCGAGCCGCGCAATCGCCGATGGCAGCGTGCCGGATGCCTGACGCGGTAATGTACGGATTCAGGTGGTGAGCCAGCTCGCTGGCGAGTGATTGATCGCGACGCCGACGATGTAGATGAATACGGCGACCGCAGCACACGCAGCGATCACGCGCGCGCCGCGGGTCCTGCCGCGCTTCAACGCGATCGTGCCGAGCACGATATAGACGAGCAACGCAACGAACTTTGCGACCAGCCAGTCTACCTTGAACGGGTTCAGCGTGAGCATGAACAGCATCGCAATGCCCGACGCCAGGAACAGCGTGTCGACAACATGCGGCAGTATCCGGGTGACGCGGTGCTGCAGCCAGGCGGAAGAGGTCAGCATCCAGTAGCAGCGCAGCAGGAATCCGCTGATTGTCAGTGCCGCAAAGGACGCATGCGCGAGCTTCAGCAAAGCGTACATATCGGTGTCAGACCCCCGGCCAATAGGTGAAGCTACTTATAGTTTTCACCGGGGGCTTTGGCAAGCTGATGGTGCCCGCAACACACCGCATCCCAGAGACAGACAATGCCCCGACATCGCGGACCTGCATTCGCGCCTGCGCTGAGCCTCGCAGCAGCTACGCTTGCGTTTGCCTCGGTACCGAGCGTCAATGCCGACGAATCTGTAGACGACGACACGCTGATCGACCAGGTTGTCGTCGTTGCGCACAAGAACGAACGCTCGATTCGGGATGTTGCCGCGAATGTGACGGTCGTATCGCGAGCAAGCCTCAAAGACCAGCTTGCAACGTCTCTCGACGAGGTATTCCGATACATTCCGGGAATCGACCACGAAGCCGCCGGTTCACGATTCGGCACCGAAGGCATCAACATCCGCGGCATCGGTGGCAACCGCGTGGCGATACTGGTTGATGGCGTACCGCTGTCGGACCAGTTCGACGTCGGCAGCTTTTCGAATGCGACCCGCGATTTCCTCGATACCGGGCTGATCGACAGCGTCGAGGTGCTGCACGGACCGGCGTCGGCGCTGTACGGCAGCTCCGCGATTGGCGGCGTCGTCGCGGCGACCACGCCGGACCCGGCCTCGCTGGTACGCGGCCGCGGCATCGGCGGCGAGGCACTGCTGACATGGCGCGGCAGCGATCACAGCCGTCACGTGCAGGGAACGCTGGCGACTCAGGGCGACACGACCGGCCTGCTCGTCGCCGCGAGCCGGCGCGACGGTCGGCAGCACGATGCCGCCGCAATCTCGTCGAACATCGATAGGCGCGACTACCTGCGGGAAACGGCGCTACTCAAGATGGTCGTCGACGATGCTCGCGGCAATACCTGGCGCGCCTCTTTTATTCACCAGGCCGCGGACACGATGTCGTCGCTGAACTCGGTGCTGGGGCAGGGGCGCTACCGCTCGACGACGGCGCTCGAAGGCGACGACCGTTACCGTATGCAGCTACTGAACCTGTCATGGGGCTTCGGCGGCGCCGGGCGGTTTTTCGACGACGGGATCGTGCGTGCGTTTTTCGAGAACGCAATCGTCGAGCAGCAGACGCTCGACGAACGGGCCCTGGCTCGGACGCCGGTGTCGATCGATCGCTACTTCGAGTTCGACCAGGCAATCGCCGGACTCGAAATCAATACCTGGAAAGACATCGTCGGAGCGACGGCGTCGCACCGGCTCGGTTTCGGCGTCGAATACCGCGAGCGGCGCACCGAGGAATTTCGCGACGGATTGTCGACGAATCTCGCCACCGGCGCGCAGACCAACGAGCTGCTCGGCGAAGTATTCCCGCTGCGCGACTTCCCGATCAGCACTTCGACCGAGGCCGCCGTATTCGTCGAGGATACGATCAGCATCGGCGACTGGAAACTGGTCGCGGCACTGCGTGCGGACCGGTTTCGCATGACGCCGGAAGAGGACCCGATGTACCTCGAGGACTACCCGTTTGCAGAGCCGGTTTCGATCGACACGTCGGAGCTCTCGCCGAAACTCGGGTTGATCTGGAATGCGACGGCCGGGCTCGATCTCTACCTGCAGTATGCCCACGGCTTCCGGGCGCCGCCCTATGCCGATGCCAACATCGGACTCGAGATCCCGTTTTTCAATTACCGGGCGATACCGAACCCGGCGCTGACATCGGAGTCGTCCGACAGCCTCGATTTCGGGCTTCGATTTGCGAGTACCGGCGTGCACGCACACCTGTCGGTATTCCACAGTCGCTACGACGACTTCATCGAATCCAAGGTCAACGTCGGTGTCGATCCTGTGAGCGGCCGCACGCTGTTCCAGTCGCAAAACCTCGAGAAAACGACGATCGCAGGTGTCGAGGGCGCCGTGTCGCTGCGATTCGGCAACGACGACTGGCCGTTCGAATTCAGCGTCGCCGCCTTTCATGCGCGCAGTGAAAACGACGAAACGGGCGAGGCGCTGAACTCGGTAGGACCCGCCGAGGCGGTCATGCAGCTGGGCTGGTATTCGCCGGACCGCCGGCGCGAGTTGCGGCTGTCTGCAACGCTGACGGCAGCGTGGGACGACCGTGACGAAACCCGCAGCGAGTTGTTCAAGCCACCGGGCCACGGCGTGCTGGACCTTTACCTGGCGCAGGCGCTGGGCAGCAACGCGCGGCTGCGTGCCGGCATACACAACCTGGGGGATCGAACTTACTGGCACTGGGCCGACATCCGCGGCCTGGCGCCGGACGACCCTCTCATACCCTATTTATCGCGGGCCGGCCGAAGTGTCTCGGTCAGCCTCGACGTCACGTGGTGACGCAACCTGGAGTCAATGAAATGAAATGTCGGGCAATTGCAATCAGCATTCTTTTCACTCTCGCCATTTCCGGCTGCGGGCGAGGCGCAGATTCGGCAAGCCAGGCGGTACAGGCATCCGCCGATACGCAGGTGCACAGCGCCGAGGTCGCCGTGGCGAGCAAAGACGAGTTGATTGCGCGCGGACAAAAGGTTTATCTGGCGAACTGTGCCGCATGCCACCAGCCCGACGGCACCGGGCTGAAAGGCGCGTTCCCGCCGCTGGCTGAATCCGACTATCTGCTCGGCGATCGCAAGCACGTCCTCGGGGTCGCGATGTTCGGGCTGTCCGGCCCCATCACCGTCAACGGCGTCGACTACAACGGCGTCATGCCGAGTCTCGCGCACCTTAGCAACGAGGATCTTGCCGCCGTGATGACCTACGTGCTGTCGTCGTGGGGCAACGACGGCGCTGCAGTCAGCGTGGCCGAGGTCGCGGCACTGCGGGCCGAGCTCGGCCAGGAAGACCGCGCCCAGGGCGAGCGTCACATGGGCGCCACCGAGGGTGAGCTGCGCTACAAGGGCGCACCGTCGGCGATCCCGGCCGACGAGACACGCCAGGTCATGTCAGCGGAAGGGCCCGTCCTGAGCGATGCCGAATTCAACGTTGCTACCACGGTGTATTTCGAACGCTGCGCAGGCTGCCACGGCGTGTTGCGCAAGGGCGCAACCGGCAAGGCCTTAACGCCGGACATCACGCGAGAGAAGGGCACTGAGTACCTGAAAGCGCTGATTAACTACGGCTCACCGGCCGGCATGCCGAACTGGGGCACGTCCGGCGAAATGACGCCGGAGCAGATCGATATCATGGCGCGCTTCCTGCAGCAGGAACCGCCGGAGCCGCCGGAATTCGGCATGCCGGAAATGCGCGCCAGCTGGAACGTACTGGTGCCGGCCGAGGACCGCCCGAAGAAGCCGCAACACAAACGCGATGTCGAAAACTTCTTTGCCGTCACGCTGCGCGACTCCGGCGAGGTCGCCATCATTGACGGCGACACGAAGGAGATCGTCACGCGGCTGAAAACCGGCTACGCGGTACACATCTCGCGGCCGTCGGCATCGGGACGCTACGTCTACACGATCGGCCGCGACGCCAAGGTCGACATGATCGACCTGTGGATGGATCCGCCGGCACGCGTTGCGGAGATCAAGGTCGGCCTCGAAGCGCGGTCGGTGGAAACCTCGAAGTACAAGGGTTACGAGGACAAATACGCGATTGCCGGCGCCTACTGGCCGCCGCAATACGTGATCATGGACGGCGACACGCTGGAGCCGATGAAAATCGTCTCGACGCGCGGCATGACCGTCGATACCCAGGAGTACCACCCGGAGCCGCGCGTCGCCGCCATTGTCGCGTCGCACGAACACCCGGACTTCATCGTCAACGTCAAGGAGACCGGGCATATCCTGCTCGTCGACTACAGCGATGTCGACAGTCTGTCCGTTACCGACATCGGCGCCGCGCGCTTCCTGCACGACGGTGGCTGGGACCGCAGCAAGCGCTACTTCCTGACGGCGGCGAACCAGTCCGACAAGATCGCCATCGTCGACTCGCGCGAGCGCAAGCTCGTCAAGCTTGCCGACGTTACGAAAACGCCGCACCCCGGTCGCGGCGCCAACCTCGACGATCCGAAGTACGGCCCGGTCTGGGTAACGAGCGCACTGGGCAACAGCAACGTCACGTTCCTCGGCACGGATCCGGAAGGAAACGCCGGATCCGCCTGGCAGACGGTGCGCATACTCGAAGGCATGGGCGGTGGGTCACTGTTCGTCAAGTCGCACCCGAAATCGCGCAACCTTTGGGTCGACGCGCCGCTGAATCCGGACGAATCGATCAGCCAGAGCGTCGCCGTGTTCGACATCGACAATTTCGACGCAGGCTACGAAAAGCTGCCGATCGCCGAGTGGGCCGACCTCGGGCCCGGGCCGAAGCGAATCGTGCAGCCGGAGTACAACAAGGCGGGCGACGAAGTCTGGTTCTCCGTCTGGAGCGGCAAGGAAGAGGAATCGGCGATCGTCGTCGTCGACGACAAGACGCGCAAGCTCAAGACCGTCATCAAGGACCCGAAACTGATTACGCCGACCGGCAAGTTCAACATCTACAACACGCTGAACGACATCTACTGATGGCGTGCCGGGCCCGGTTTCTTGCCGCGGTCGTGCTGCTGCTGCCGATCGCGGTAGCGGCAGCCGACGACAGCCTTGCCGGTGCCGTCAGCAACGGTACCGGCTCGGTGTCGGTCCGCTACCGGTTCGAGCACGTCGACCAGGACGGGTTCGGCGAGGATGCGAACGCGTCGACGGCCCGGCTGCGGCTGAATTACGGGACCGGCAAATGGCGCGGCTGGTCCGCGTTCGCCGAATTCGATCACGTGTTTCACGTCATCCTGCGCGACTTCAATTCCGGGGCCGGCACGAGTCCCGGCCGCACACAATACCCTGTCGTTGCGGACCCCAGCGGATCCGACCTGAACCAGCTGTACCTGGAGTACGCTGCCGGTGACGACTGGACGCTGCGCGTGGGCCGGCAGCGCATCCTGCTCGACAATCAGCGTTATGTCGGCGGTGTTGGCTGGCGGCAGAATGAGCAGACCTATGATGCTTTGACGCTGGCGACACGTGCGTTGTCGAAGATCGACCTGACGTATTCCTACCTGAATTACGTGCGCCGGATCTTCGGCGACACCGTCACGGCCGGCAAGGAGCGAGTCGATGGTCACCTGCTCAATGCGCGCGTAAAAATCAACGACGGCTGGTCTGTCGTGCCGTACCTTTATCACCTCGACTACGACGAAATCTCGAGCAGTGCGAACTCGACATCGACGATCGGCGTGCGCGTCGAAGGCAAGCTGGCGGCCGGTAGCGGCGCGGTCATGCTGACGGCGGAGGCCGCAACGCAATCGGACGCGGGTAATAACCCGGTCGATTTCGACGCTGACTATTATCACGCCGACCTGATGTGGGCGAGGCCGCGGAATATCGGCTTCGGTGTCGGCATCGAATCGCTCGGCGGAAGCGACGCCGCCGGTGGCGCTTTCCGTACACCGCTGGCGACGCTGCATAAGTTCCAGGGGTGGGCTGACCAGTTTCTGGCGACGCCGGCGGCCGGCATCCGCGACGTCTACGCATCACTGTCCTATCCGCATGGCGACTGGAAGGTCGCCGCGGTCTATCACGATTTCTCGGCGGAGAGGGGGGGCGGCGACTACGGATCGGAGATCGATCTGTCCGCGACCTGGGCAATCAACGCGCGCTATGGGTTGTTGTTCAAGGCGGCCTTTTTTTCAGCGGATGCAGCCGCATTTGCAGATACAACGAAAGCCTGGTTGCAGCTCACGGCAGCGTGGCAGTAACGCCGGGGTCAGGCCGCTTCGTGCGAGTCCAGTTCAACCGGCGTACGGAACCAGTCCGGCTTGACGATCAGCAGGTCGCACGGCAGATGTTCCAGCGTGCGCTCGGCGGTCGCGCCGATGAACAGGCGCTTCCAGCGATTTCTCGCGACCGCGCCCATGATGACGACATCGGCGCCGAGGCTGTCGGCAACAGCCGGTAGTTCCTCGTGAGTCAGGCCGGCAACGAGGTGCGCGTTGTTGTCCGGGATGCCGTGAAATGACGTAATTTCGCCGAAGCGTTTCTGGTGATCGTCATGCATCTGCTGCTCAATCTCGTCAAACGGCAGCGATACCGGGATATAGGCGTTGGCCGTCGCTGTAGCGACCGCGATTCGCGGATCATACGAATGGAACGCGTGCACTTCACCGCCGGTCTTGCCCGCGAGTGTTTTGCCGAGCTTGATAATCTCGTCGTCCAGCGCCGCCGGTTTATCGTGCTGGTTCATCGGGTCGATGGCTGCAATGAACTTCGGCGTTTGGGCAATGTCGTGCGGCTTTACCAGCCATAACGGGACCGGGCAGGTCCGAATCAGGTTCCAGTCGGTGTTGCTGAGGAAGGCACGCGTCACGGCCGAATGGTGGTGCGTGTCCTTGAACACGAGGTGCGCGTCCTGCTCCACCGCATGGCGCACGATGCCTTCGTACAGCGGGTGGTCCCACACGGCCGCCGTTGTCACGCGGATGCCGCGCTTCGCGATCGGTTTCGCCAGTTCTTGCAGGTGTTTTTCCTGGGCTGCAATGACTTCGGCACGCGCCTTTGCGAGCGACGGTGAGTCAAACAGGCGGTCGCCGCTCAGGTACTCGTTGTAGTAACAGACGAGCAAATGCAGCTCGGCGCCGCAGGTTTCAGCGACCCAGGCGGCGCGGGCCAGCGCCGGCTGGTCCTCTGCGGTCGGATCGATGACGACGAGAATCTTGCTGATGACTTGCATGACGGTACCTGCGATAGCCCAGTCCGGTGTTGTAGGTCAAATCTAGACGGGTGCGGGCCGCTTGGCCATAAGGCCAGATCCCAAGTGGCTCTCGGATACTACCTACGTACTGCAAGTCGGAAAGCGCGTAATCTTGCCGACGAGAATGTCCTGCCGTTTCAGGCGCCGATGTGCATCCGAACCAGGTCCGCCAGCGAGCGCGCCTGCATTTTCTCCATGACGCGGGAGCGATGGATTTCGACGGTTCGCTGGCTGACGCCGAGTTCGTAAGCGATCACCTTGTTCGGCTTCCCGGTCACGACCAGGTCGAATACCTCGCGTTCACGATTCGTCAGCGTATCGATACGGCTCGCGATCTCCCTCTCATATTGTTCCTCATCCCGGCGCTGCCGATCGGTCTTCAGCGCGTCGGTAACCCGGTCGAGCAGATCCTGGTCGCGAAATGGCTTCTGGATGAAATCAAGTGCACCGTTCTGCATCGCTTCGACAGCCATCGGGATGTCGCCGTGCCCCGTGATGAAAATGACCGGCGTTCGATCGCCGCGCCGATTGAGTTCCTGCTGCAGTTCCAGTCCGCTGAGTCCCGGCATTCGAATATCGAGGACCAGGCAACCAGGTCGCCGCTTGTCAACGTTGTCGAGAAATTCATCAGCCGACGCAAAAATCTCGCAGCGCAGGTTGACGGAGTCCAGCAGTGCCTTCATCGCGTGCCGGATGGCCGCGTCGTCGTCGACGATGAAAACCGTCGGTGCGTCGGATGTCTTTGTCATCGTGCAAATTTGACCAGAAAGCCTCTGGATTTGCGAGCATGCAGGCGCACGCCGGCTTTGTATTTCCTGTTCACCGGCAGCGTTTTCGCAAAAACCGGTATTGTCCTGGCAGAGAGCGGCGCCTTAACCCGCAGTTTCGCCTAGCTGGGCATCATCTTCACGATGTTCGCGCTGGGCTTCGAGGAGACCACCGACATTTTCCTGTCGAGCTCATGCAAGAGCCGGGGAATTGCGCTGTTCGGCGCTCTTGGCGCGTTCGCCGTCGACCGTTCTGACGCGCACTATGATATCCGCGCGACCTCGCAGCCGTGTCTGAACCGGGAATTTCCGAGCCTTGCGGGTCCTAGTCGAGCCGCTTGCTGAAGCGCAACGCGGCCGCCGTCATTGCCAGCAGCGTGAAGACGCCAAGGAACATGGCTTCAGGCCACAGCTCGACAAACGTTGCCTCGCGCAGCATGATGCCCCGCGTCATGCGAATGTAGTGCGTGTTAGGGAACACCTCTCCGATTAGCTGCGCAACGTAAGGCATGCCGTCGAACGGGAACATGAATCCCGACAGCAGTATCGACGGCAGCAGTATGAAAACCGTCAGCTGCATCGCCTGGAACTGTGTGCTGACCGCCGTCGAAATGAACAAGCCAAGCGCCAGGTTGGCCGCGATGAACAGGATCGAGGCGAGATACAGGTCGGCGACGCTGCCGCGCACCGGCACCTCGAACAACAGCCAGCCGACGGCGATGATCAGCGCAAGCTGGATCAGGCCGATGACGATATACGGCACAATCTTGCCGATCATCAGCTCGGCCGAGCTGACCGGCGTGTTGATCAGAAGCTCGAGATTGCCTCGTTCGCGTTCTCGCACGATGGCAACCGCCGTGAACAGCATCATTGTCATTGTCAGGATGATGCCCATCAGGCCCGGCACGATGTAGACGGGCGACCGTCGTTCCGGATTGTAGTACGGACGAATCTCAATATTGCGCGAGGCAGGCATTGATACAGCTGCCGAATCGAAAGCCACCGGCATCGCGGTCAGCTGCCTGGCGACGGCAAGTATTGTCGGATCGCTGCCGTCGACCAGCAGCTGCACAGCTGCACGCGATGGGTCGTCGACCCGGCGGTCGAAGTCGTCAGGCAGGTACACGCCGATGGATATCGTACCGGTGCGGATATCGTCCTGCAGCTGGGACGGCGTCGTGCGGGTCTTGACGATGTCGACGACCTGCGTCACTGCGAGCTCAGAGACGAACTGCCGCGACAGGTGGGTGTTCGATGCGTCGACGACCCCAGCGCGCAGATGGCGTACGTCAGTATTGATCGCGTAGCCGAATAGCAGGATCTGAATGATGGGCAGACCGATGACCATGCCGAAGGTCAATCGGTCGCGGCGCAGCTGCCGCACTTCCTTGCGCACGATCGCCAGCAACCGGGTTGCCGATGTCATGCGGCGCGCTCCAGCGGCTTCATCGTCACAGCGACGAACACGTCCTCCAGCGTCGGCGTCGCGATCGATGATCGTGCGCTAACCGACTTCGTGTCGAGCAGCTGCTGAATCGTATTTACGGCGTCGACCTGGCTCTCCGGCATCAGGACCCGCAGCCGGACACCCAGCTGCGTGACGCTGGCGACGCCGGGTGCGCCGGCCAGTGCGGACTGCGCGGCATAGGGGTTGTCCGCGATCACTTCGACGACCTGCATGCCGGTCGATTGCTGCAACTCCGCTGGCGTGCCATCCGCGACCTTGACGCCGCGATCGAGGATCGCCAGCCGGTGGCAGCGTTCCGCCTCGTCCATGTAATGCGTCGAAACGAGAATCGTTGTGCCACGCTCGGCGAGCCGGAACAGGTTTGCCCAGAAGTCGCGGCGGCTTTGCGGGTCGACGGCGCTGGTCGGTTCGTCGAGCAGCAACAGCTCCGGGTGGTGCAGGACGGCGCAGGCGAGCGCCAGGCGCTGCTTCTGGCCGCCACTCAGCGTTTGCGCGAACTGCCGGCGTTGATCCACGAGGTCATAACGCCGCAGCAACTCCTCGATGCGATCCTTGCGGCGGTTGCCGGGCAACGAATAGATTTCGGCGATGAACTGCAGGTTTTCAATGACAGTCATGTCGCCGAACAGTGAGAACTTCTGCGTCATGTAACCGATGCGCGGTTTCAGTGCATGGCTGTCGCCGGGCACCGTCTCGCCGAGGACCACGGCGCTGCCGGCCGACGGCGTCAGCAGACCGCACAGCATGCGTATCGTCGTCGATTTTCCCGAACCGTTAGGTCCGAGAAAACCGCAGATTTGTCCGCGCGGCACGTCGAGATCGAGTGAGTCGACGGCGCGCAGGCTGCCGAAATCTTTCGACAGTCCGCGGGCGCGGATTGCGAGCTGCTCGTTCACTGTTTTGCCGCGGTGGCGAGAAATTCGACATTGACCGGCACGCCGTCCGGCAGTCGTGGCCCGTCGTAGTCGATGTCGATCTTCGCTGTATAGCTCAGTCGGCTGCGGTCCCGTTCGGTCAGCGCAAAGTAGGGCGTAAAGGTGGCCTCGCTTGCGACCCAGCGGACGCGGCCCGGCAGCGGTTCCGCGAGGCCATCGACAGTTACCGTTGCGGCGTCACCGGAGTTGACGCGAACGCGAATCTCCTCCGGTACGTAAACGCGCGCATGCGGATGCGCGCCGTCCAGCATAACCGCAGCGACCTGGCCGATCTGCGGCCGCTCGCCGACTTCGAAAAGGCGGCTGTCGAAAAGTCCGTTCACCGGCGCGCGCAACGTATGCCGGTCGAGATCGATGTCGGCCTGCTGCACCCTGGCGGCTGCCTGCTTTACCGCCGCTTCCGCCTGCGCGAGTTCTTCAACGGTCGTGCCCGCAAGCAGTTCGCTGAGCTCGGCGCGGCGCCGGTCGAGTGACGCCGCCGCGGCATCGAACGCGGCGCGCGCCCGGTCGAGCGCGTCCGCCGACGCGAGATTGCGTAGCTGCAGTTCCTCGATGCGTTTCAGGTCAGAACGCCGGAACGCGAGTTCTTTGGTCGCGCCCTCAAAATTCGCACGGGCCGCGCTGATCTGTTCGCTGCGCGGGCCGCGCGTCAGTTCGGCAAGCCGCGCATTCGCCTGGTCCAGTGCGGCCGTCGCCTCGGCCAGCCGGGCCGTGGCTCGTGCCGGGTCGAAGCGAACCAGCACCTGCCCACGCGTCACCGCCGCGCCCTCTGCAACATCGATGCCGATGATCGGTTCGCCGACCTCGGAAACCAGCTCGATACGCTCCGATGCGAGCTGGCCAACGGCGCTCTGACGAGAATCGCTGCCGTCGCAGCCCGGCAATATGGCAATCGCAATCGCAGCGAGTCCCGCAATCGCTCTACGCATGAGCGCGCCCTCCATCGATGCGGATGTGGTCGAGCAGTAGTTCGATTTGCGTATCGATCAGGCGATCGGCATCGATGGGCCGCTTGGTAAACAGCATGTTCCAGATCGTTGCGACGATGGTCGGCGCGAGAAACAGCTGCGGTAGATCATCGACAGCGGTGTGGCGGAATTCGCCGCGTTCGACGCCGCGCGCGACGAATCGCCGTACTGCCCCGAGGCCTTTCGACACTACGTTTTGCCAGTAGTAGTCGACGAGGTCCGGATGCCGCGGTCCTTCCGACAGC
>JBFIQH010000030.1:0-20731 GCA_041609735.1 Woeseiaceae bacterium
AGCCTGTTTGAAGGAAGTAAAGCGGAGCGCCGCGCGAGCGCGGCGTGAGCCATGAGTTCAAACAGGCTAACGACGCCCACTGCGACAATTACGTGATTTGGCAAGACGAGACTCTTAACCCGTTTGAAGGAAGTAAAGCGGAGCGCCGCGCGAGCGCGGCGTGAGCCATGCGTTCAAACAGGGTGACGCAGGCCGCTGCGGCCAGACGACGACAAACTCATCCAAGCTTGTCGAGAAACTCCGTAAACCGCTGCTCCGAAAACCCGACCGCCGTATATCGCCGCCCTTCGATAACCGGCCTCTTGACCAACGTAGGCTGATCCAGCAGCAATCGTAACGCCTTGTCGCGACTCATATCGCCGCGATCCGCTTCCGGCACCTTGCGCCATGTCAGGCTGCGTTTGTTCAGCAGCTTCTCCCAGCCGACGTGATCGGCCCAACGTTCGAGCATCTGTATGCTGAGGCCGTCATCGCGGACGTCGTGGAAACGATGTTCGATATCGCGAGTCTCGAGATATCGCAGCGCTTTGCGGCAGGTATCGCAGCTCTTGATTCCGTAGACGGTCAGCATTTACCGGGCGTTCCTCAGGAGTTCGTTCAGACTGGTTTTGGCGCGCGTCTTCGCGTCGACCTTCTTGACGATGACCGCACAGTATAGCGAGTACTCGCCGTTCGCGGACGGCAGATTGCCGGACACGACGACCGAGCCAGCCGGCACGCGGCCGAAGCTGAATTCGCCGGTCTCGCGGTCGTAAATCTTCGTGCTCTGGCCGATGTAGACACCCATCGAAATGACGCTGCCGCGCTCGACGACAACGCCCTCGACAATTTCGGATCGAGCACCGATAAAGCAGTCGTCCTCGATAATCGTCGGTCCTGCCTGCACTGGTTCCAGAACGCCGCCGACGCCGACGCCGCCGGAAATGTGAACGTTCTTGCCGATTTGCGCGCAGCTGCCGACCGTGGCCCAGGTATCGACCATCGTGCCGCTGTCGACGTACGCGCCAATATTGACGTAGCTCGGCATCAGGACGACGTCTGGGGCGACGTAGGCTCCCTTGCGAACGATGGCGTCGGGCACGACCCGCACGCCGTCGGCTGCGAACGCGGCTTCGTCGTACTCGGCATACTTCATCGGCACCTTGTCGAAGAAGCGGCTGTGCGTGCCCGGAATCAGCCGGTTATCGCTCAGACGGAAACTCAGCAAGACTGCTTTCTTGAGCCACTGGTTGACGACCCAGCCACCGTCACCCGGTTCTGCGACGCGAGCTTCACCGCGATCGAGCATCGCGATGGCGTCCGCGACAGCCGCCTTCAGTTCGCTGTCGTCGACAGACTTGATGCCGTTATCGAATGCAGTGTCGATCAGCTGCTGTTGTTCGTGCATTAAATGCCCCTGTGTCGCGCCGCCGGATCAAACGGCCTTGGAAACCTTGTTGTCGAGCGCTTCTGTGAGTGCATCGCGCAGTTGAGCCTGCATCGATGCGTCAAGCGGTTTGCCGAATTCATCGGTAATGTAAAAAACGTCTTCGGCGCGTTCGCCGATCGTCATGATCTTGGCGGTCTGTATGTCGATCCCGAGCGTAATAAACGTTTGGCCTACCTTGCTCAACAGCCCCGGCCGGTCGGCTGCGACCAGCTCCATGATTGTATGCCGGCGTGACGGCGCGTCACCGAATTCGACGCTGGTCTTCGTCGTAAACATGCGCAGCTGCCGCGGTATCGCACGCGTAACGCGCAGGATTTCGTCATCGCTTGCGGCAAGAACACGCTGCAGCGCATTGCGAATTTTCTGCAATCGGGAGGCGTCGATCTCGTTGCGTTTGTCGAGTTCCATAAAGATGAAGGTGTCCAGACTGTAGCCGTTTTCGAGCGGCACAATGCGCGCATCGACGATCGTCATGCGTAATTCGTCGACAACCGCCGTTGCATGGGCAAATGTGCGGTGCGTGCGCGGCGTATACAGCACGGCTTCGACGCCTTCGCCGTCGACCTGGCGTCTCACGTTGACGCGGCCCGGTCCGGTGTCGGAGTCCGCGTCGGCAAGCCATGCTGTATGCCATTCGATTTCCGATGGCTTATGGCGCAAAAAGTAGTCTTCGTCGAATAGCCGCCAGATTTCGTCGATGCGTGCGTCACTCATGCCGGCTTCGCGCATAGCGAGACGCGCCTGCTCCTGTTTTTCGAGGATCAGCTGGTCGCGGTCGATCGGGTTTTCGAGACCGCGGCGCAAGGCGCGCGACGTCAGGTCGTAGAGGTCGCGAAACAAAGTCGCTTTCCAGGAGTTCCACAGTTTCGGATTCGTGCCGCGAACGTCGGCGACCGTCAGTACGTACAGGTAGTCGAGATGCAGCTGGTCGCCAACCAGGGCCGCGAACTCGTTGATAACTTGCGGGTCACCAATGTCCTTTTTTTGTGCCGTCGTCGACAGTGCGAGGTGGTGCCTGACGAGCCACGCGACTGTGCGCGCATCGTATTTGCTCATACCATGCTCGAGGCAGAATGCCTCGGCGTCGACCGCGCCGAGTTCCGAATGGTCGCCACCGCGGCCTTTGGCGATGTCATGAAACAGGCCGGACAGATAGGCGATCTCCGGCTTTTCGAGTTGCTGCATGATCCGGCTGCAGTGGGGATACTCGTGATCGAAGCGGCTGAGCGCAAAGCGCCTCAGGTTGCTGACGACGAACAGCGTGTGCTCGTCGACGGTGTACGCATGAAACAGGTCGTACTGCATGCGGCCGACGATGCGGCCGAACGACGGCAGATAAAGGCCAAGCACGCCGTACAGGTTCATGCGCCTGAGCTCGTGCGTCACGCCCTCGGGCGCCCTCAGGATCGACAGGAACAGCCGGTGATTGCGCGGGTTCTGGCGGAACTCCTCGTCGATACGATGCAGATTCCGCTTGATCAGTCCGACCGTATACGCGCTGACACCGCGGATCTCGGGGTGCTGTTGCAACAGCAGGAAGACCTCGAGCAGCGCCGACGTGTCGTTGGCGAATACCTGCTGGTTGACGGTCTGCAGGAAGCCGTTCTTGACCTGGAAGCGCCGGTTCAGCGGCTCCGGCGGCGCGTCCGGGTCCATCAGGATTGCCTCTTCGAACAACTGCAGCAGCATTTCATTGAGGCGCGAAAGGTCCATGACGGTCCGGTAATAGCGCTGCATCAGCTGCTCGACCGCGAGCGTGTAAGTGGCGTCTTCGTAGCCGAGCATTTCCGCCAGCTTGATCTGGTGATCGAAAAGAATGCGGTCCTCGCGCCGGCCCGTCAGCAGGTGCAGCGCAAATCGCACCCGCCACAGAAAGGCCTGTCCCTCCTCGAGCCGCCGCAACTGGCCCTTGGTCAGGAACTTGTGGTCGACGAGCTCGGCCAGGGTGCTGCAGCCGAAATGACGCTTGGCGACCCAGCCGATCATTTGAATATCGCGCAGACCGCCGGGGCTGCCCTTGACGTTGGGCTCCAGGTTGTAGCCGGTATCGTCGTAACGATGATGTCGCGCGATCTGTTCCTTGCGCTTTTCCTCGAAAAATCGATTCGATGGCCAGATTTTTTCTGCCGACACGGCCTGTTCCATGGCGTCGAACAGGTCCTGCGGGCCGTCGAGTAGCCTGGCCTCCATCAAGGTCGTCGCGACCGTCAGGTCGGCTTTGGCTTCGGTCAGGCATTGCTTTACGTCGCGCACGCTGTGCCCGATTTCGAGGCCAACGTCCCAAAGTGCCGTGACAAATCGGCCTATGGCCTCGTTGCCGCGCTCACCGAAGCGCTTGGGCAGCAGCAGCAGGATGTCGACGTCGGAGCCGGGGTGCAGTTCGCCTCGCCCATAGCCGCCAACCGCGACCAGCGCGACCGAGTCTGCCAGCTTGCCGGCGTGCGAGCGCCACAGGTCACAGAGCAGATCATCGACGACGCGCGCGCGCTCATGCACGAGCGCAACGACGGACTCGCCCTCGAGGAATCGTCGCTTGAGGTCCGCATCGGCCGCGGCGAGAGCGGCACGGCTACTGGCGTGCGTCTGCACCTAGGGGGACTCTGATGGGTTCACATCGCACACGATGCGTTCATTCGGCCTGTGGTGCGGCGCGATCCGCCGCGCGTATGTCGATGCTCGCAACGAGCGCAACATAGCCACAGGCCGAATGAACGCAACCCGAAGCTTTTCAATTTACTATCGAGGGTCGACGGGTAGTCGGGCAAGGCTGCGTTGCTCGTCACTCGTGTACATAAAGTACAGGTCGCTCCTCGCGGCTTGCCTTGCCCGACTACCCGTCGTCGTGTGCGATGTGAACCCATCAGAGTCCCCCTAGTGTCAGGACCTCGTAACCGTCGTCGGTGATCAAAACTGTATGTTCCCACTGCGCCGAAAGGCTATGGTCCTTCGTCACGACGGTCCAGCCGTCGTTCAGCAGCTTCACGTGTCGCTTGCCGGCGTTGACCATCGGCTCGACGGTCAGCGTCATGCCGGCCTGCAGTTCGGCACCGGTGCCGCGGACGCCGTAGTGCAGCACCTGGGGATCCTCGTGGAACACGCGGCCGATGCCGTGCCCGCAGTACTCGCGTACGACGGAGAAACGATTCTTCTCGACGTGCGCCTGGATCGCCGCGCCCACGTCGCCGAGGTGCTTGCCGGGGCCGAGTTCCCCGATGCCCAGCCACATGCTCTCGTAGGCGACGTTGGCGAGGCGCTCGGCCTGGATACCGGGCTTGCCGACGAAAAACATACGACTCGTATCGCCGTGGTAGCCGTCCTTGATCACGGTGACGTCGATATTGACCGCATCGCCGGACTTGAGCTTTTTTTCACCGGGAATGCCGTGGCAAACGACGTGATTGACCGATGTGCAGATCGATTTCGGGAAGCCGCGGTAGTTGAGCGGCGCCGGGATCGCGTCCTGGGTCTTCGTAATGTAGTCGTGACAAATCCGGTCGAGTTCCTCCGTCGTGACGCCCGGCTTTACATATTCTCCAATCATATCAAGCACTTCGGCGGCCAGGCGGCCGGCGACGCGCATTTTTTCCTGCTCTTCGGGGGTCTTGATCGTCACGCTCATCGGGAAATGCCGGTCTCTCGGTGGCCCTCGGCCACGGTGTCTGAACTCAATCGGGGCCGAAGCGCCGGGACCCTCGTCGGGCTCGGCGCTTCGGCCCCGGAAATGGCTTGAATCGCGGATTGTTGGCTCGCGTCGGCTATGGTATAAAGCGCGCGCCCACGAGGCAATTAATCCACACGCTTGTCGTCACAGCACGCTGGGTGCCCCACCGAAAAAGGGGTTGCGTGCTGGGGCAGGCGGAGGCCTAACCCGGAGAATCTTAATGGCAGACGTAACCATGCGCCAGATGCTAGAGGCTGGCGTGCATTTTGGTCATCAGACCCGTTTCTGGAACCCGAAGATGGCACCCTACATCTTCGGCGAACGAAACAAGATCCACATCATCAACCTCGAGAAGAGCCTGCCGATGGCGCGCGAAGCCTGCGCGTTCGTCAAGGCCACGGTCGCCGATGGCGGTAAAGTGCTCTTCGTCGGTACCAAGCGCGCCGCTCGCGAAGCGGTACAGAAGCACGCCCTGCGCGCCGGAATGCCGTTCGTCAGCCAGCGCTGGCTCGGCGGCATGCTGACGAACTACAAGACGATTCGGCAGTCCGTCAAACGACTGCTGACGTTGGAACAGATGGCGGAAGAGGGCGCGTTCGAGGGCCTGACGAAAAAGGAAATTCTCGGACTCAGCCGCGAGCAGGAAAAGCTCGAGAAGAGCCTCGGTGGCATCAAGGAAATGAAGTCACTGCCTGACGTTATGTTCGTCGTCGACGTTGATCATGAAGACATCGCCATTCGCGAAGCACAGAAGCTCGGCATCCCGGTCGTCGCTGTTGTTGACACAAACTGTTCGCCGGATGGCGTCGACTATGTCGTTCCTGGCAACGATGACGCCATGCGCGCGATCGAGCTGTATACCGCGCTGATCGCCGACGCATGCCTTGACGGCAAAGCGTCGTTGCCCGAGGTGGCGCTGGGCGAAGACGAATTCGTCGAACTCGATGAGGAAGGCAACGTCAAAAAGGCGCGCGCGAAGAAAAAAAGTGCGCGCAGGCCGGCCAAGAAGGCGACCGTCAAGAAAAAGCCCGCGAAAAAACCGACGGTCAAGGCCGACGACACTGCGCAGGACAAACCTGCGGATGAGCCGGTAGTCGAGGAAGCGGCCGCAGAGGAAGCCGGGACTGACGCCAGGGCAGACGCCAAGGCCGATGCGAAGGCAGACGCCAAGGCCGATGCGAAGGCAGACGCTCAGTCGGATGACGCGCCGGCGGAGAAGGCCGAGGCGAAAGCCGAAACAAAGCCGGTCGCCAAGAAGGCCGCCAAGAAAAAGGTGACGAAGAAAAAAGCGGCCAAGAAAGCGGCGAAAGCAGCCGATGACAAGGCGGCCGATGCTGACGCCGGGTAAGCGACAATAAAGAGGTATTAAGTGATGGCAATCAGCGCATCAATGGTAAAGGAACTGCGTGAGCGCACCGGCGCCGGCATGATGGAATGTAAAAAGGCTCTGGTCGAGGCCGATGGCGACATGGACGCTGCGGCGGAGAACCTGCGCAAGTCAGGACAGGCCAAGGCCGACAAGAAATCCGGTCGTGTTGCTGCCGACGGCGCCGTAATGATCAAGGCGACCGACAGCAAGGCCGTCATTGTCGAGATCAACTCCGAGACCGACTTTGTCGCCAAGGACGATAATTTCGCGAACTTTGCGGGCGCCGTGGCGGACGCGGCTCTCGAGTTCGGCGACACCGACGTGCAGGCGTTCGCCGAATCGAGGCTCGCGGATGGGCGCAGTGTCGAGACCGCGCGTACGGAATTGGTGGCGAAGGTCGGAGAAAACATCTCGGTGCGGCGGATCGCATTCATCGAATCGGACGGCGTCATCGGACACTACACGCACGGCACGAAGATCGGCGCCGCCGTTGCTCTCGACGGCGGCGACGAGTCGCTGGCGCGGGACATCGCCATGCACGTCGCGGCAACGAACCCGACCTGCATCGACGAATCCGGAGTCCCGGCGGAAACGCTGGAAAGCGAGCGCCGCATTCTTAACCAGCAGGCGAAGGAATCCGGCAAGCCCGATGACATCGTCGAGAAAATGGTCAATGGGCGCATCGCTAAATTTCTCAAGGAAATTACGCTCGTGGGACAGCCGTTCGTCAAGGATCCGGATACCACCGTTGGCAAACTTTTAAAGGATGCTGGCGCCAAAGTTACGTCGTACGTCCGGTTCGAAGTCGGCGAAGGCATCGAAAAGAAAGAAGACAATTTCGTCGAAGAGGTTATGGCGCAGGTCAAGGGCGCAAAATAGCCGGGCGGGCACGAATTCGGAGACGCACAGCATGAGTGGAGAATCAGGTCCCTACCGTCGAGTCCTCCTGAAACTGAGCGGCGAAGCGCTCATGGGGACTCTCGACTACGGTATCGAACCGAAAGTCATTCAGCGGCTGGCCTCCGAGATCGCGACAGCCCGCAATGCCGGCGTCGAAATTGCCATCGTCATAGGCGGCGGCAATATTTTTCGCGGTGCCGGGCTCGCACGCTCGGGCATGGACCGCGTCACCGGCGACTACATGGGCATGCTGGCGACCGTCATGAACGCCCTGGCAATTCAGGATGCGCTGGAGTCGCAGGACGTGTTTGCCCGCGTCATGTCGGCGATCCGCATCAACGAAGTTTGCGAGGACTATATCCGCCGCCGCGCAGTGCGGCATCTCGAAAAGGGCCGCGTGGTTATTCTTGCGGCCGGGACCGGTAATCCATTCTTCACGACGGATACCGCCGCCAGTCTGCGGGCAATTGAAATCGGCGCCGACGTGCTGCTGAAAGCGACCAAGGTCGACGGCGTCTATGACGACGATCCGCGCAAGAACAGCGGTGCCAAACGGTTCAAGACCGTCTCTTACGACCAGGTCATCGCCGACAAGCTCGGCGTCATGGATGCGACGGCCATCGTCATGTGTCGCGACAACGATTTGCCTTTGAGGATATTCGACCTGACGCAGTCCGGCGCCCTGGTCGAGGCTATGTCCGGCGAGAACATCGGAACGCTTGTAACGGCGTCCTGAAGCAAGGGGAAAGCAAGCATGCTGGAAGAGATCAAGAAAGATGCTGCCGACAGGATGGCGAAAAGCGTTGAGTCGCTCCGGATGGAGTTGACGAAGATCCGCACCGGACGGGCGCACACGAGCCTGCTCGATCACATCACGGTCGAGTACTACGGCAGCGAAGTGCCGCTGAACCAGGTCGCCAACGTTGGCGTCGAGGATTCGCGGACGCTGACGATTACGCCGTGGGAGAAGAGCATGGTGCCGGTCATTGAAAAGGCGGTGATGACGTCGGACCTCGGGTTGAACCCGGCCACCGCCGGAACCGTGATTCGTGTACCGCTGCCGCCGCTGACCGAAGAACGCCGCAGGGACATGATCCGCGTAGTACGCAACGAAGCAGAAGGCGGGCGCATTGCCATTCGCAACATTCGCCGCGACGCGATTTCCGACATCAAGGATCTGCAGAAGGAAAAGATGATCGGCGAAGACGAGGAGCATCGCGCCGAAGACGAGATCCAGGCGATCACCGACAAGCACGTCGCCGAAATTGACGAAGTGCTTGCCGAGAAAGAATCGGAATTGATGGAATTCTGAGTGCAGGATCCGGCTACAGAAACCGGCAGACTGCCGCGCCATGTCGCCGTCATTATGGACGGCAACGGGCGCTGGGCGCGGCGCCGCGCGATGCCGCGCCATGCTGGCCACCGTGCCGGCGTCAAATCGGTGCGCGCGACGGTCGAACATGCGGCCCGGCTCGGTATCGAGCACCTGACGCTGTTTGCTTTCAGCAGCGAGAACTGGAGCCGGCCTGCCGATGAAGTGTCGAAACTGATGAGCCTTTTTATCGAGGCGCTGCAACGAGAAGTGGCAGAGCTGCATCGTAATAATGTGAAGCTTGAATTCATCGGTAACCGTGAGCAACTCGGCAGTAACCTGATCGATAAAATTTCAGCTGCAGAGGTTGAGACCGCTGCAAATACCGGACTGCACCTGGTTGTCGCCGTTGCGTACGGCGGACGCTGGGACATCACCGAGGCGGCCCGCGCCGTCGGCCGTCGCGTCGCGTCCGGCGAACTCGATCCCGAGAACATCGATGAATCGGCTCTGGCCGAGTGCCTGCAACTCCACGGGGTAACGGATCCGGATTTGTTGATACGCACCGGCGGCGAGCAGCGCATCAGCAACTTCTTGCTGTGGAATCTTGCATATGCCGAGCTGTGGTTTTCTGACGTTCTGTGGCCCGATTTCCGCGAGCGGCACCTCGATGATGCGGTCGCGTTCTTCGCGAGCCGCCAGCGACGATACGGGCATACCGGCGAACAGCTCGAGGCCGTCAAATGCTGAAGCAGCGAATCATAACCGCGGTCATCGCATTGACGGCACTCGCGCTGGTACTGTTCGTGCTGCCGCCGCTGGTGGCTGAGCTGGTGATCGCGCTCGTCGTCCTCGCCGGCGCATGGGAGTGGTCGAATTTTCTCGGTGGCGAGAAGATCCTGACGCGCGTGGTTTACGTGATTCTCGTGGCCGCGGTGATGGCGATCGTTGGCATGTACTGGCCCGATGGCGCGCGTCACGTCCTGGTCGTCGCATTGGTCTGGTGGCTGGTCGCGTTGTTGTGGGCATTTGCGTTCCCGACGCGCATCCCGGTTCCGTTACGGTGGATTTGCGGCTTGCTGGTGCTCGTACCGATGTACGCGGCATTGGTGCTGCTGTACCAGGCAAATCCGTCGCTTTTGCTGTTTTCGCTGCTGATCGTCTGGGCTGCAGACATCGGCGCGTATTTCGCCGGTAAGCGATTCGGCCGCGTCAAGCTGGCGCCGAATATCAGCCCCGGCAAAACCTGGGAGGGCGTGATCGGAGGCATGCTGCTGGTGATACTGCTGACGCTCGGCCGCAGCCTGTGGATTGATACCGATCTGGCCGTGCTGGTGCCGTTTTGCCTCGGCGTCGCTGGTGTGTCGATTGTCGGCGACCTGACGGTCAGCATGTTCAAGCGCTCGGCCGGACTCAAGGACAGCGGCACGCTGTTTCCGGGTCATGGTGGCGTGCTCGACCGCGTCGACAGCATTGCCGCAGCAACCCCGGTATTCGCGCTGGGTCTCGGGTGGACAGGACTGCTGTGACCATGTATTCAGATTGTGTTCATCAGGCGGCAGGTAGCCTCACGCGAACGTCTCGGGAACTGAGGCGCGCGGGCGAAGTCCACAAATACTGGGACCTGGCGCGGCGTCAGGCAACGGATCAGGTCGGTAATCATGGGTGATGCGCTGAGCAGTATTCTGGCGTTCGTCGTCGCAATCAGCGTGCTGGTTGCCGTGCACGAGTATGGCCATTACATCGTCGGGCGCTGGTCCGGCATGAAGGTCCTCCGATTCTCCATCGGTTTTGGCAAGCCGCTGTGGAAACACATCGGCAAGGGGCCGGACCGTACTGAGTACTGTATCGCCGCAATACCGATCGGCGGCTATGTCCGTTTCCTCGACACGCGCGAAGGCCCGATCGATGCCGAAGATGAGGGCCGTGCCTTCAACCAGCGCCCGATACCGCAGCGCATTGCCGTGTTGCTCGCCGGGCCGTTTTTCAATTTCTTTTTCGCGATTTTCGCCTACTGGGCGCTGTTCGTATACGGCGTGCCGACCGTGGCGCCGGCAATCGGTGATGTGAATCCGGGGTCGTACGCGGCTGCCGCAGGCCTCGAGCGCGGCGACCGTATCGTCGCCGTTGGCGATGTCGAAACGGCGGACTGGGAGTCAGCGCTGGTTGCGATGCTCGACCACATGACGCAGGACGGACGGGTGCCGCTGCGCCTCGAGGCCGAAACCGGCCGCCAGCGCGATACCGTCATCGACGTTGGCGGCGATGCGGCGAGGTTGACGGAACCGGGTATGCTGTTTGACGGTCTCGGTTTCGCACCCTGGCAGGCGCCCGTGGTCGTGTCCGACCTGACGCCAGGTGGGCGTGCGGAAGGGGCCGGGCTCAGGCCCGGCGACCGGCTGTTGTCGATCGACGGCACGACGATTCGGCGCACCAGCGACGTGTCCGCGGCCGTACAGCCGAAACCCGAACAACCGGTTCAGGTCGAGTACGAGCGCCAGAGCCGGGTCTACACGCTGGAAGTGCGGCCCGAGTCGCAGCAGGTCGACGGGGTCGAGCGTGGCCTGCTGGGCGTAACGGTGTCCGCCGATTGGGGCGAGCTGGCCTACCTGCGGCAGTACGGTGTCATCGAATCGATCGGCCGCGCAACTGAACGCATGTGGGCATCGACGCTGTTTACCGTGCGCATGCTGGCACGCATGGTGACCGGCGACGTGTCGATCAAGAACATCAGTGGCCCGATCAATATCGCGCAGTTTGCCGGTGCATCTGCGCAGGCCGGCGTCAGCAATTTCCTCGGTTTCCTCGCGATCGTCAGTATCAGTCTCGGCGTACTCAATCTGTTGCCGATTCCGGTGCTCGACGGCGGCCAGATCGTCTACCAGCTCGTCGAACTCGTCAAAGGCAGCCCGATGTCGGAGCGCGCACAGCTTTTTGGCCAGCAAGTCGGTATCTTTGCGTTGCTGATGCTGATGAGTTTTGCCTTTTATAACGATATCGCCCGGATCTTCAGCTAATAATAATGAGGTGTCTCCTGAAATTGTCGGCTGCAAGCTTGACCCGTTCATTTTTCGCGGTTGCGATTCTCGCATTGTCGGCACCGGCGTTCGCGGCTGTCGAGCCGTTCGTCGTTCGCGACATGCGCGTCGAAGGTTTGCAAAGAATCTCGGAAGGCACAGTTTTCAACTACCTGCCGATCAATATCGGCGACACGGTAGATCACATACGTATTCAGGAAGCGATCCGGTCGCTGTACCAACAGGGGCTGTTCGACAATATCGAGATGCGCCGTGACGGTGACAACCTGGTCGTCGTCGTGCGCGAACGGCCGTCGATCGAATCCTTCGAAATCGACGGCAACAAGGACATCAAGACCGAAGACCTGATGGAATCACTGCGTGGTGTCGGTCTCGCTAAAGGGCGCACCTTCGACCGCTCGGTGCTCGACAACGTCGAGCAATTTCTGCGCGAACAGTACTACGATCGCGGCAAATACGGCGTCAAGATCGAGCCCACGGTCATCGATCGTCCGAACAATACGGTGCGCGTGAAGATCGATGTCGAGGAAGGCGATCGGGCGAAGATTCGCCAGGTCAATATCGTTGGCAACAGGACATTCAGCGAGAAGGAAATTCGTGAGGACTTCTCGCTGGACACAGCCAATTGGCTGTCTTGGATTCGCCAGGACGACCGGTACGCCAAAGAGAGCCTCGAGGGCGATCTCGAAACGCTGAGATCATTTTATATGAATCGTGGCTACGCCGATTTCCGGGTCGAGTCCACGCAGGTCGCCATCTCGCCGAACAAGAAAGATATTTTCGTCACGATCTCGATCGAAGAGGGCGACCTGTATACGATCAGTGACGTAAAACTCGTTGGCGAAATGGTCGTGCCGGAAGAGCAGCTGCAGAACCTGATTCTTGCGCGGCCGGGGTCGATATTCAACCAGGCGATCCTGACTTCGACCAGCGAGCTGATGGCAACGCGACTCGGTTTCGACGGCTACGCAAATGCCGAGATCGATCCGGTCTGGGAGCTCGATCACGACACCAAGGAAGCCGTCATTACGTTCTTCGTCGACCCCAAGAGTCGTGTCTACGTGCGCCGCATCAATTTCAACGGCGTCGACCAGGTCGACGACGAAGTTTTGCGTCGCGAAATGCGGCAGATGGAAGGCGCATACCTGTCGAACCAGCTCGTCGATCGTTCCAAGGTGTTGCTGCAGCGGCTACCGTATGTCGAGGATGTCGCGGTGGAGAATTCGCCGGTCGCCGGCAGTCCCGATCTGGTCGACATTGATTTCGACATCAAGTACCGCATGCCGGGACAGTTTTCCGGCGGTGTCGGCTACTCGGAGTCGCAAAAACTGCTGCTGAACGGCAGCATCGTTCACACGAATTTCCTTGGTTCCGGAAATCGCGTCGCGCTCGAATTGAATTCCGGCCGGTTCTCGAAATTCTACAATCTGTCGCACACCGATCCGTATCGCACTATGGACGGCGTACGACGCACCATGTCGCTGAACTATCGTGACATCACGCAGTTCACATCGGGCTCGTCAGATTTCTCAACGACGACGGCGGGCGCGTCTGTAGACTACGGCTACCCGATCACCGAGTACCAGACGCTGAGTTTCGGCCTGGCGTTCCAGCATGCCGAATTGCTGTCGTCGTCAGCGAGCACGCAGCAGGCGCAGGACTGGGTCTTGAACAACGGCGAGACGTTCACTGAAACGATCAACCAAGCCGGCCTGACGTTTTTCGGTACCAAATTCGACAGCGTCGAAATACTGGCGGGGTGGACCTACGACAGTCGTAACCGCGCACTGTTTGCCAACCGCGGCATGCGCCAGCAGTTGTTCGTCTCGATGGCGGTTCCCGGCAGTGACGTCGAGTACTACACGGCGCGCTACAACCTGACCAAGTACTTTCCGCTGTGGGGCAAGTGGGCGCTCGCCATCAATGCGGAACTGGGCATGGGCGAGGGCATCGGTGCGACCACCGCCCTGCCGCCGTATAAGCAGTTCTTTGGCGGCGGCCCGTCGTCGGTGCGTGGCTTCCGGGAATCCTACCTGGGCCCGCGTGACAGCCAGGGCCGTCCATACGGCGGCAACGTATTGGTTGCCAGTCAGGTAGAGCTTATACTGCCGCTTCCGGACAAATGGGCCCGGCAGGCGCGCGCCAGCCTTTTCTATGACGTCGGCAACGTCTTCAATACCGGCGAAGTTCGTTTTACCGACAAGCTCGGCAGCCCGGTCAGCTACGAACCGGATCTCGACGAGCTGCGGTCATCCGTGGGAATCGGCGTCCAGTGGCTCGCACCGCTCGGCCTGTTCCGGTTCAGTTACGCGTTTCCGCTCAACGAGTACAGCGGCAACGACAGGTTTTTCGGCGATGAACTGGAGCGATTCCAGTTCTCGATTGGTCAAGCTTTTTAGGGAATGGAATACATATGAGTTGTGTAAAGGAATCGTTGGCTAAAGCATTTATCGGCATCGCGCTTCTGGGTGCGTTTGCGTTGCCGGCCGCAGCCCAGGAATTGAAGATCGGCGTCGTCAACGTGCCGCTGCTGATGGACCGCGCGCCGCAGACGAAGGCCGCGATGGATGCGCTGCAGGAGGAATTTGCACCGCGCCAGCGCGAGTTCCAGGCGAAGGCAAAGGAACTCGAAGAGTTCACCGCGAAGGTACAGAAAGACGCCGCCGTCATGGGTGAAACGGAACGCCGCAATGCAGAAAAGGACCTGCGCGATTTGCAGCGCGAAGTTGCTCGCTTGCAGAACGAGTTTCAGGAAGACCTGAACCTGCGTCAGAACGAAGAGCTCGGCAATCTGCAGCGGACGTTGCTGGTCGAAGTGCAAAAGTTCGCGCAGGAGCAGGGTTACGATCTGGTTGTGGGCGACGGCGTGTTGTTTGCGAGTCAGGCCGTCAACATAACGGCCCAAGTCCTGCAGGCGATCGAGACCAGCTACAACGCGACCAGCTCACGCTAGCCTGTAACCAGCGAAACATGACGATAAGCCTCGGAGAACTGGCGACACGCTTCGGCTGCGATCTCGAGGGTGATCCGGACGCCAGGATCGACCACGTTGCGCCGCTCGACGACGCCGGGCCCGGGGCGCTCAGCTTTCTGTCCAACAGCCAGCTAAAGGATCAGCTGGTGTCGACCCGGGCGGCCGCCGTTATCGTTCGCGAAGCGGACGCGGGCGATTGCCCGGTCGCGGCACTGATCGCTGACGATCCTTACGCAACCTATGCGCGCATGGCGGCAATCATCCATCCGCTGCCGCCGCTGTGCCCGGGCATACACGCCACCGCGACCGTCGATGACTCGTCGACGATTGCCGCCAGCACCGAAATCGCGGCGCACAGTTATGTCGGCGCGGACTGCACGATCGGGGAAAACGTTTATGTGGGTCCCGGATGCGTCATTGGTCCCGGATGCAGTATCGGTGACGGCAGCCGCCTCGTCGCGCGGGTTACGCTCGCGCGAGACGTACGCATCGGAGCGCGGGCCCTGATCCATCCCGGAGCCGTCATCGGCTCGGACGGCTTCGGCAATGCGATGACGCCCGAAGGCTGGTTGAAAGTTCCCCAGGTTGGCGGCGTTACCGTCGGCAACGACGTCGAGATTGGTGCGAATACGACGGTCGACTGTGGCGCAATTACGGATACGGTCATCGAAGACGGGGTGCGGATCGATAACCTGTGCATGATCGCGCACAACGTTCGAATCGGCGCGCATACAGCAATCGCCGCACAGACGGGCATCGCGGGCAGTGCCGTAATCGGCAAGCGCTGCATGTTCGCCGGACACTCCGGTACGGTCGGCCACGTCACCGTCTGCGACGACGTCATCATCAACGGCAAGACGATGGTGACAAAAGATATTACCGAGCCTGGCGCCTACGCGGCGGCATTTCCTGCCGAGAATGCGAAAACCTGGAACAGGCGCGTCGCCCGTTTCCGGCGCATAGACGCGCTGCTCGACCGCGTGTCGAGCCTCGAGAAAAAATCGACATGAGTTCGCGTATTCACGCAACAGCAATCGTATCCAAGGCGGCGAAACTCGCGGATGACGTCGTCCTCGGGCCGTACTCGATCATCGGCGACAACGTCGAAATCGGCGCCGGTACCGAGATCGGCAGCCATACGGTTATTAATGGGCCAACGACGATCGGCGAGGGGAACAGGATCTACCATTTCGCTTCGATCGGTGACGATCCGCAGGACAAGAAGTACGCGGGTGAGCCGACGACGCTGGTCATTGGTGATCGCAATACAATTCGCGAGTACTGCACGATATCGCGCGGCACGGCACAGGACCGCGGTGAGACGCGGCTCGGCAGCGACAACTGGATCATGGCCTACGTGCACGTCGCGCACGATTGCATCGTCGGCGATCATTGCATCCTGGCAAACAACACGACACTCGCCGGCCACGTCGTTGTCGGCGACTGGGTCATATTCGGCGGCTTCTCGGGCGTGCACCAGTTTTGCAGGATTGGGTCGCATGCATTTTTGGGCATGTACGCGGGGCTGAATCGCGACGTGCCGGCGTACACGATGATGTCGGGGCAGCCCGCCGGGCCCAAGGGTATCAATTCGGAAGGACTGAAACGGCGCGGGTTCACCGCCGAGCAGATTCGCAACATCAAGAACGGCTATCGCATCGTCTTTCGGCAGGGCAGGAAGCTGGCCGATGCAATTGACGAGATCGCCGGCCTGGCTGGCTCGCAGCCGGAGCTCGAATTGCTGCTCGAATCCCTGCGTTCATCAGAGCGCGGGCTGGCTCGCTAGCTGCGATGAAATTCGCCCTGGTTGCTGGCGAAGCTTCCGGCGACCTGCTGGGCGCGGGCCTCATTCGCGCAATCCGGGAGCAAGTCCCCGACGCCGAGTTCGAGGGCGTCGCCGGGCCGGCGATGCAGGCGGCCGGGTGCGCGGTGCTTGAAGATGCCGAAGCGCTGGCCGTCATGGGGCTGGTCGAACCGCTGCGGGAAGTCCCGCGGCTGCTGGCGTTGCGGCGAAGACTGGCCAAGCGCTGGATCGACGACCCGCCGACCGTGTTCATCGGCATCGACGCACCGGACTTCAACCTCGGCCTCGAACTGAAGCTGAAGCGATCGGGCGTCAGGACCGTGCATTACGTCAGCCCGTCGGTGTGGGCGTGGCGACAACGGCGTGTGCACAAGATCCGCAAAGCCTGCGACCGTGTGTTGTGCCTGCTGCCATTCGAGTGCGATTTCTACGAGCGACATGGCGTTGATGCCGTTTTCGTCGGGCATCCGAAGGCCGACGCCGTGCCGGCAACCGTCGACATGGACGGCGCGCGTGCTGCACTCGGCATTGTCGGCAGTGGCGCCGTTGTCGCGGTATTGCCTGGCAGCCGTACAGGAGAGGTCAGCCGCCTGGGTCCGGTCTTCGCGTCGGCGGCAGAGCGGATTGCCGCGGCAGTACCGGACACGGTATTCATCACGCCTGTCGCGCGGCCGAAGTTGCGCTCCCTGATCGAATCACAACTAGTCGCGGCAGGCGTGCGCGAAGCATTCACGTTGCTCGACGGTGATTCGGACACGGCGATGATCGCGGCCGATGTCGTGTTGCTCGCGTCCGGCACCGCGGCGCTCGAATCGGCGCTGTACGCGAAACCGACGGTCGCCGCGTATCGCGTCGCGAGCATGACCGCATTGATCGTGCGTGCGTTCGGGCTGCTCAAGATCGACCGGTTCACGCTGCCAAACTTGTTGACAAAGGAACCGTATATCCCCGAATTCATTCAGGAAAAAGCAAAGCCTGGAGCAATCGCGGAGGCGGTTATAGCTTTGCTGCGGGACGACGATCGCCGGGCTTTGATCGCGGTGAGATTTGCTAAACTGCGCACGGAGCTGGCGCGCGACGCCAGCCGTTCCGCGGCCAATGCCGTGCTCGATCTCGCCGGACATGCAAACGACTCTCGAAGCTGACAGCTGGAGGCCCGTCGCGGGCGTAGACGAAGCGGGCCGCGGTCCGCTCGCGGGTCCCGTCGTTGCCGCCGCCGTGATTTTGGCGCCGGGCCAGGATGTCAACGGCTTGCGCGATTCGAAGCAACTGGCCGCGAGCGTTCGCGAGCAGCTGGCCGAACAAATTATCAATGAAAGTTGTGCCTGGTCGGTCGCCTGGTCCGACCGCGCGGAAATCGACGCGCTGAATATCCTGAACGCAACATTGCTGGCGATGCGGCGCGCCATCATCGGCCTCGGCATTCGGCCCGCAGTGGTTCGCGTCGACGGCAATCGCCTGCCCGATCTCGACTTCGGCAGCTACTGCATCGACGGTGAAGCCATCGTGCGTGGCGACGGACTGGTACCGGCAATCAGCGCCGCATCGATTCTTGCGAAGACCACCCGCGACCGCATCATGGAGCGGATGGACACGCTGTATCCCGGTTACCGTTTTGCCCAGCACAAGGGCTACGGCACCGCGCTGCATCGCGAATGCTTGCGGCAGCGAGGGCCGTCGGCGATACACCGGCGCAGTTTTGCACCGGTAAGGCTGGCCTCGTGAGCGCGGTTCCGTTCGTGCACCTGCACGTGCACACCGAGTATTCGCTCGTCGACAGCACGGTGCGGATTCCCGAGCTGATGGCGGCATGCGCCGCTGACAGCATGCCGGCCGTCGCGTTGACGGACCAGAACAACCTGTTCGGCATGGTCAAATTCTATCGCCACGCGCTTGCCCACGGTATCAAGCCGATCATCGGCGCCGATCTGTGCATCGCCAGTGACGACGAACCGGAGCGTCCGTTTCACCTGATCCTGTTGTGCCAGGACATCGCTGGCTACCGCAATCTTTCGCGCCTGATGTCGAGGGCGTATCTCGAGGGCCAGCATCGCGGTACACCGATGCTGCATCGCGAATGGCTGGATGCCGGAAACTGTGAGGGCCTGATCGCGCTGTCGGCCGGGCTGCAGGGCGACATCGGCCATGCGCTGCGGCTCGGACATCCGCGCCAGGCCAGGTCCCGGCTCGATCACTGGACAGGAATCTTTCCGGGGCGCTTTTATCTCGAACTGATCCGGACAGGGCGTCTGGCCGAAGAGGCGGTGGTGCAGCAGAGCCTGCAGCTGGCGGCGAAGGCGGGAGTTCCGGTCGTTGCCAGCAACGACGTTCGCTTCGTCGGCAACGACGGCTTTAATGCCCACGAAGCACGTGTCTGTATCCACGACGGGCGCAGTCTCGCTGACCCGGACCGGCCGCGCCTCTACAGCAAACAGCAGTACCTGCGAACGTCAGCCGAAATGTCGCAGCTGTTCGAGGATATCCCGGAGGCGCTCGACAACGCGTTCGAAATCGCGCGTCGCTGTAATCTCGACCTGACGCTCGGCGAAAGCGTGCTGCCGGCGTTCCCGGTGCCCGGCGGCCAGGACGAGGCTGCGTTCCTCGAGTCCGAAGCGCGCCGGGGTCTCGACGCGCTGCTCGAGGAACGCTTTCGGCGCGAGTCGGTGCCGACCAACAAGCGGGCCGCCGTCAGCGCGCCGTACTACCAGCGGCTGGAAACGGAGCTCGCGGTCATTCGCGATATGGGCTTCCCGGGCTACTTCCTGATCGTCGCCGATTTCATCCGCTGGGCGCGCGACAACGGGGTGCCTGTCGGGCCCGGCCGCGGCTCGGGCGCCGGTTCGCTCGTCGCCTGGGTGCTGGGTATCACCGATCTCGATCCGCTGGTGCATGACTTGCTGTTCGAACGCTTCCTGAACCCGGAGCGCGTATCGATGCCGGACTTCGACGTTGACTTCTGTATGGAAGGCCGGGATCGCGTCATCGATTACGTCGCCGAACGTTACGGCCGCAATCGTGTCGCGCAGATCATCACGTTTGGCACGATGGCGGCGAAAGCCGTGATCCGTGACGCGGGGCGCGTGCTCGGGCAACCCTACGGTTTCGTCGACCGCATCGCCAAGCAGGTGCCGTTCGAAATCGGCATGACGCTGGAAAAGGCACTTGAACAATCCGATGAACTTGCAGAGATGGTTCGCGATGACGAGGAAGTCGCGGCGATCATCGACCTTGCACGTTCGCTCGAAGGTTTGGTCCGGAACGCCGGCAAGCATGCGGGCGGCGTCGTCATAGCGCCGGACGCGCTGACCGATTTTGCACCGCTGTATTGTGAAGAGGGCGGCGGCAGTCTCGTGACGCAGCTCGACAAGGATGACGTCGAGGCGATCGGTCTCGTCAAGTTCGACTTCCTCGGGCTGAAGACGCTGACGATCATCGATCGGGCCGTCAACATCATCAACGCCGGGAATCCCGATGCGCCGGTGGATATCAAGGCGCTGCCAATGCGCGATCGTGCGACATTCGAGCTGCTGCAGCGTACTCACACGGCAGCCGTATTTCAGCTCGAATCGAGCGGCATGCGCGACCTGATCAAGCGCATGCGCCCGGACCAGTTTGACGATCTTGTTGCCCTTGTCGCGCTGTTTCGTCCCGGCCCGCTGCAGTCCGGCATGGTCGACGACTTTATCTCACGCAAGCACGCGACCAACAAATCGGATATCGACTACCTGCATCCCGACCTGAAGCCGGTGCTCGAGGAGACGTACGGCGTCATCCTCTACCAGGAGCAGGTCATGCAGATCGCACAGGTGCTTGCCGGCTACACGCTCGGCGGCGCTGACCTGCTGCGACGCGCCATGGGAAAAAAGAAACCCGAAGAGATGGCGAAGCAGCGTGAGATTTTCATCATCGGCGCGACGGAACGGGGAGTCACCGAGGCGACGGCAACGCGCATCTTCGATTTGATGGAGAAATTTGCCGGCTACGGATTCAACAAGTCGCACTCGGCCGCCTACGCCGTGTTGTCGTACCAGACGGCATACCTCAAGGCGCACTATCCGGCGGCATTCATGGCCGCCGTCATGAGCGCGGACCTCGATAACACCGACCGGCTCGTGACCTTGAAGGACGACTGCCGGCAACTGGGTATCACGCTCGAAACGCCGAGTATCAACCGATCGTCTTACCACTTCAGCGTATCGGGCGACACGACGATCCTTTACGGTCTCGGCGCGATCAAGGGTGTC
>JBFIQH010000031.1:0-20062 GCA_041609735.1 Woeseiaceae bacterium
GACAGAGCGATTACGCCGGGTATAAAGCCGCGTATTCTCGAGGACGACGTCCATCTCGGTGACGTTGGCGACGGGGAATTGCCGCGCGTAACGGAAGTCAAGGTCGTTGACGGTCGCCTCGATTTGAAAGCGGCCGCTGCCGTCGGCGAACGGGAACCGGTCGAGCCGCCCTTGCAAACGCGTTGCGCCCCGCGTCATGCGGCCTGCGATCAGTGCATCCTGGAACCAGAGGAACAGTTTCGGCTTCATGACCGGTTCGGGGATATACGCTTTGGCGGCCGCGATATCGGCGATGCTCCAGCTGCTGACCAAATCGATTTCCGGGGATTGCTCGCCATCGATGACGATCTCGACATTGGTCTGGCTGTCGATAAATGCATTGCTGATCGTAATGCTGTCCGACAGGATCGTCGTCTTCTCGTCACCGCGGCGCCAGATGACGGTACCCTCTGCGCTATCAATCGGCAGCGGCACGTTGAGCCATGCGGGCAGCTCGAGTACCGTATCGGCCGACCGGATTTCGACGAGGCCGCCATCGTGATCGGCTCGCAGATTGCCGGTAAAGCCGCGAATACCGGGACGTTTGCCATCGGCTGCAACCCCGACCCGGGTCAGTTCGGCCGACACGGAATAACGCGGCGCCGCCGAGTCGAGGTCGGACAGGGTCGCCTGCAGGTTCGTGACGATGCCGTCCGGGTTCCAGCGACCGAGCGTTTCGGACTGCCCCACCGGCAACCATGGCGCCATCGTTGTTGCGTCCGCGAGATTCAGGTACGACGCGAAGGTATCGATCATGACGATGTTTCCGTCTTCGTCCGTACTGGTTTCGAAACGCAGGCTCGATTCGGGCCAGCTCCCGGCGTCGGTACGCAGGATCAGGTCGTCAGCTGCGACCAGCCAACCGCCGGCACTGCTGGTGTAGGCAAGATGTCCGCGGACGTCGAACGCGCTGCGATCGGCCGGCATGACGCCCTCAAAGTCTATATCGCCGGACGCGCTGACTACGCGACCGCCGGCAATGGCGAAACTGGCATCGAGGTCACCGCTGCCGGCGGCGATCGCGTAGACCGCCTCGGGCAGCAGTTCAAAAACGCCTGCAAGCAACAGGTCGTCGCTTTCGACCGTGACATCCCACGGCGTCGATCGTCCCGCTGCGTATACATGGGTGACGGCCACCTGCATTTGCCGCCCGACCGATTCAGGCAGACGGACATTCGCGTCTATCGCAATGCGCACGTCGTCGCGCTCGGCCAGTAGGCGTGAAATTGTGAAAGTCGCAGGCCGCTCGTCACCGGTCCGGATGACGTTCAGCTCTATGTTTTCGCCGATAATCGTGATTGAACCCACGGCGCCCTGCGGCTGGCGGTCGAGAAGTTCCGCGACAGGCACTCCCTGTATGCGCCAGTTGCCGTCGACAGTGCGCCGCAGTTCAACGCTGGTATCGGCAATCGTCACGGTATCGACGACGAGCGTTCGATCGACCATCAGGCGCATCAACGACACGCCGACCCCAACCTCGCGCGCGGCAATCAGCCGGATATCGGTGTCGGAACGAATCAGTTCGGCACCGTAAAACTTGAGCTCGGGTCCGCGCAGCCCCCAGCGCGCGTCCATCCCCGTAAATTCGACCTCCATGCCGATCGCCGTGCTCGCCCACGCCTTGATCTCGTCCTGGTATTCCGGGAGTCGCGGCAGCAGCAGGCGGAACAGCCCGACCGCGATCGCAAGCAAGATGACAACGCCGGCCGCCGCGTAGGCGGCGAACTTCAACAGGCGTTGCAGCAAATTTTTCATTCTTCGGGCTCGAGCGTCGACGTCAGCGGAGACCTACATCAGGACGACATCGAACTGGTCCTGCAGGTAGAGCGATTCCGTTTGCAGCCGCAGCGACTTGCCGGTCTGTTCCGCGAGATCAGCCAGCCCGGCGGCCTGTTCGTCCAGCAGCAGTTCGATAACGTCCTGGTGCGCGAGTACCAGCGCCTCGTCGAAATCGAACTGCCGCGCCTGCCGGATCACCTCGCGAAAAATCTCGAAGCAAACGGTTTCGGCCGTCATGATGAAACCGCGGCCGTTACAGCTTGGACAATCCTCACACAGTATATGTTGCAGGCTTTCGCGCGTACGTTTTCTCGTCATTTCGACGAGGCCGAGCGGCGACACCGGCGTGATCTGGTGGCGTGCATGATCGCGGGCCAGTGATTCCTCGAGTAACGTCAGCACATTCTGCCGGTGCTCTTCCTCTTCCATGTCGATGAAATCAATGATGATTATGCCGCCGAGGTTACGCAGCCGCAGCTGTCGTGCGATCGCGACCGCCGCTTCGAGATTGGTTCGATAGATTGTCTCCTCGAGGTTTCGGTGCCCGACGTAGCCGCCGGTATTGACGTCAATCGTCGTCATCGCCTCGGTCTGGTCGAAGATCAGGTAGCCGCCGGACTTCAGCGAAATATTGCGATCCAGTGCCTTCTGTATTTCGTCCTCGATGCCGTGCAGATCAAAAATCGGTCGTCGCCGTTTGTAGCGCTCGAGCTTTTCCTTGACCTCCGGCAGGAAAGTCTCGGCAAATCGACTCATCTCCTCGAAGTCTCGCTTGCTGTCGATCAGGATGTGTTCGACGTCGCTCGAGACCATGTCACGCAGCACGCGCAAGGGCAATGACAGGTCTTCGTGAATCAGCGAGCGAACCGGCGCCGACGCCGAACGTTCACGAATCACGTTCCACAGCCGCAAAAGGTACTTGAGATCGGCGCGCAATACGTCCTCGGATACGCCTTCGGCCACGGTGCGGACGATCGCGCCGCACTGGAGTTCCTGCTCCGCGAGCAATGCTTCCACCGTGTGCCTGAGTCGCTGGCGCTCTTCCTCGTCCTCAATTCGAGCCGAGATGCCGACACCGCTGCTGCTCGGCAACAGCACGAGATATCGGGCAGGCAACGTGATGTACGTCGTCAGTCGCGCACCCTTGTTACCCAGCGGATCCTTGACGACCTGCACCAGCAGTTCGTCGCCGTCGCGGGTCAACTCGCGGATGTTACGTGGTTCGTCTTCATCGCCGCTGGAAATGTCCGATGCGTGCAGGAAAGCGGTCCGATCCAGGCCGATATCGACGAACGCAGCCTGCATGCCGGGCAGCACGCGCGACACCCGACCTTTGTATATATTGCTGATCAGCCCGCGGCGCGCGGCGCGTTCGATATAAACCTCCTGCAACACGCCGTTTTCGAGCAATGCCGCGCGCACCTCGCTCGGGGTGACGTTAATCAGGATTTCCTCTTTGGTCGACTCGTCGTTCATGCGTCACTCAACTTAGCCGCGCCAGCACGTCAATCCCGAAGCGCCGCAGCAGCTCCGCCGTTTCGAACACCGGCAGGCCGACGACACCCGAATAGCTGCCGGCAATCGCCTCGACGAACAGGCCGCCCTGGCCCTGGATCGCGTAGGCCCCGGCCTTGCCGCGCGGCTCCCCAGTTTGCCAGTAGCGGCGCGCTTCGTCAGGATCGATGTCGCGAAACCGCACCTCGGTCTCGGACAGCGCGGTTTCGACGCGTCCGTCTCCGCAGACCGCGACACCGGTCAGCACGCGGTGCGTCCGCCCGGACAACGCTGCCAGCATGCGCAACGCATCGCCCTCGTCCAGCGGCTTGCCGAACGCATTCCCGTCAAGTACGACTTCGGTATCGGCGCCGATGACGAGCCCGGCGCTGCCGCTCTCGACAGCCTTTGCCTTGGACGCCGCGAGACGCAGAACCAGGTTGCCGACCGTTTCGCCAGGGCGCGGTGTTTCGTCGATGTCGGCGCTTTGTATCGCGAACTTGAGGCCGAGTGCCTGCAGCAGTTCGCGGCGCCGCGGCGACTTCGATGCGAGTATGAGGCTGGCGGTCATTCGCGGTGGTAGGGGTGGCCGGACAGCAGCGTCGTGGCCCTGTACAGCTGCTCGGCAAGGACGACGCGTGCAAGACCGTGCGGCAGCGTCAGGCGTGACAATGACAGCGTAAACTCGGCGCGTTCGCGGCAGGCATCCGACATACCGTCGGGGCCGCCGATCGCGAACGCGATGTCGCGGCCCTCGGATTGCCAGACCGACAGTCGATCCGCGAGCTCGCGGCTGGCTAGCTGCTTGCCGCGTTCGTCGAGCAGAACCAGTTTTTCCGAGTCTTTCAGCTTCGCAAGCAACGCCTGGCCTTCGGTATCACGGGCCTTGTACGTCGGCGCATTCCTGGCGCGCTTCGCGGTCGGGATGGTAACGAGATCAAAGCGCCATTCGCGCGGCAACCGGGCACTGTAGCTGTCAAAGCCACTGTCGACCCAGTCCGGCTGCCGGTCACCAATCGCAAGCAGGCGGATATGCATCAGTTGCCTGCCCGACTAGCCTTCGGTCGCGGCGGCACTGGTCGCAGGATTCAGCGACCACAATTTCTCCAGGTTATAAAACTCCCGCACCTTGGGCAGCATGACGTGAACCAGCGCATCCTCGAGGTCGAGGAGCACCCATTCGCCGCCTTCCTCGCCTTCCATGCCGATCGGTCGGTGTCCGGCCGCCCTGGCTTTTTCGGCGACGTTATCCACCAGCGCCTGCACATGCCGATTCGACGTGCCGCTGGCGACGATCATGTAGTCGGTTACCGTCGTCATCTTCTTGACGTCCAGCTTGACGATATTTTGCCCCTTGACGTCGTCCAGAGCGTCGACGATCAGATCGGCGAGCTTATCGCTGTTCATGCGCTCATTTTCCGTTTCATCAAATGGTGTTCTCCTCTGTTTTTCAAGTATCCAGTTTTCCATAGCAACCCGACGCCGCGATGACATCGCGGACCGGATCCGGTATCAGGAATCGCGGGTCACGGCCGGCATCGATCAGCTCGCGAATTTCCGTAGAGGAAATCTCGAGTTGCGTGACCGCGTGAATGTGTATGCAGCCACTCGGCGACTCGTGCAGGTCCTCGACGCGCAGCGTCCCGTGTTCGTTGATCAGTTCGCCGAGCGGGCCGATGTCGGGCGCCCGCCAGCCCGGCCGGTGCGCGACGACGATATGCGCCGCGTCCGATATCTCGGCCCAGCGATGCCAGCGCGGCAAGCCCAGAAACGCATCCATACCCAGTATCAGACCCAGCGAGCGGGTTGGAAATTCCTCGCGCAGCGCCAGCAGCGTGTCGATTGTGTACGACGGCCCGTCGCGCCTGACTTCCCGATCGTCGACGACGAAGCCCGGCTGCGCCCCAACCGCGGCGCGCACCATGCCGAGACGATCTGCGGCGCTGGCGAAAGTTTCACCACGATGCGGCGGATCGCCGCACGGGATGAAGCGGACTTCATCGAAGCGCAGCGCCTGCAGCATTTCGAATGCGGTGCGCAGGTGACCATAATGAATCGGGTCGAACGTACCGCCGAAAACGCCGATCGGCTTCATGCCGCCCTGCGCCCGCCGGTCGCCATATGCAGAATAATGTCCGCACAAAGCTGCCACGGATCACCGTAGGACTGTCCCTTCGCCATCGCGTCGGCCCGTCCCGCCGCCTGCAACAGTCGATACAGTTCGTTGCGCGTGTGGCGTCGCGCGGCGTTGCGCACAAACGCCTGGCGGCTTTGCCAGACGCCGGACTGCTTCATCGCCGTGCCCAGATCGACATCGTTCGCCAGCTTGTCGCTGATAACTGCCAGCGTGCGCAGCTCACGCGTCAGCGCCCAGACGACAAGAACGGCGGTGACACCTTCGGCTTCGAGCCCCGACAGGATCTTCAGCGCGCGTTTCGCATCGCCCTCGAGCGCGGCGTCGGCGAGCTTGTAAACGTCATAGCGGCTGCTGTTCGCAACGGCGTTGGCTACGTCCGCCGCGGTGATGTCCCCCTCACCGAGCAACAGGCGCAATTTTTCGATTTCCTGGTTCGCCGCGAGCAGGTTGCCCTCCACGCGATCGGCGATCAACTGCACGGCTGCGCGTTCGGGCCTCAGGCCCGCGCGTCGCATGCGATCCGCGATCCAGCCCGGCAGCTCACGCACCCCGATCGGCCAGACCGGTACGTGCACGCCGACCTTTTCCAGTGTCTTGACCCATTTCGTCGACGCCGCCGCACGATCGAGCTTTGCGCTGCTGACGATCAGCATCAGGTCCGGGCCGAGCTGCCCGGTAAACGCAGCCAGCGCCGGGCCGCCGACACGCCCGGGCTTGCCCGTCGGCAAACGCACCTCGACGATGCGTTTTTCGGCGAACAGCGACAGGTTCGCGCCAGCAGCGTCGAGCTGCGACCAGTCGAATGCGGCATCGGCGACGTGCAGTTCCCGCGACGTAAAACCCCGCACCCTTGCCGCAGCACGCACCTGATCCAGCGCCTCGTCGACGAGCAGGTGCTCGTCGCCGGAGACGAGGTAACAGGGCGCAAGATTCTGCTTCAGGTGTGAGGCGAGCTGGCCGGCCTGGAGTTTCAAGCGGTCTCCGTCATTCGATCTCGGCCAGGCTGATGGATTCGCCTTCGAGCAAAACCGGGATACCGTCGATGATTGGATACATCAGCTTGGCATCGTCGGTGACCAGCGCTTCGGCCAGCGGGTCCGCGAGCGTGCGGCCGTCCCGGTTGGCAACGGCGCCGGCCTTGATGGCGTGGTTGACGCGGCCGAGTTTGTCGCGACTGGCGAAGGCCAGTCCCTTGCTCGTAACCGGGCAGCGCAGGATCGTTAGCAGGCGTTTTTCCATACTCAAAATTCCTTCGTCTCATGACACCACGACGGATTGCCCAATACAAGGCCTGAATCGGCAGCCAGCGGGGTGCCCACCGAGGGAGCTCAAGCGCTTACGTGAACTGCCGCAGCGCCGCCGCCAGCTCGACGTTGCCGCTTTTTTCGGCCGCGTCGATCGCAAGCGGCAGGTCCTCGGCAAGCGGTCGGAAGCGCTCGTTGACGAGGCGCGCCCGTAACAGGATCTTGACGGCCTGGATGTGCAGGCCGCTGCGGAGCAGCTCACCGACCCACACTTGCGCGAACGCCAGCGCCGGGTCCGTTTTTTCCCAGCGCAGCATTTGCTCGAAAAACCACGGCCATGCAGCTGCCGGTTGCGGATCTTCGTCGAGCCACGCGTAAATGTGCTTCAGCCCACCATCGCTGTTGCCACGGCTGACGAAGCCGTAGGCGTGATTCAGCACTGCGGCGCGCCGGTCGTCGAGCCGCGATCGTTGCAGCTCGTCGTTCGTTGTGTCTGCGTCCGGGATGTCGACGTCGTCGAGCAGGTTGTCACGCGCCAGCATCGTACCGATGACGCAGTAAAACGCGAAGGCCGCATAGAGCTCGATCAACGACTGTACCCAGTGCGGCGTACGCTGCAGCAGGATCAGCAGCGCCACGATCAGTACCAGCATGACCGGCGCGTACAGGTAGGCAACACCCAGCCGGGACGTCAGGTGAAACCATGCGACCGGGTTCAGGCTTTGTGCCGGTGAATGCGTGATGACGAGCACCGCCATCATCGCCGGGAACAGCGCGGCCGTCAGTCCTGCAACGACGATTGCCTGCAGCGCGCCGATATCGGCGGCCGCCAGGTACAGCGCGAAGAACGCCAGCAACGGCAGCACCGGGAACAGCGTCCACAGATTGCCGGCGAACGAAAAGTACTCGATACCCGGAGGCTCTGCGTCGCGGCCCTGAGCGCGGGCTTCGGCGAGCAGCACGAGATAACGAAATAATGCCGGCACGATGACGACAGCAAGCCACACGCCGAAGATGCCGGCGGCGATCGCGAGCTGCAGCAACAGGTAGAACGACACGAGCGCGACCAGCGCGACGGACGAGCGCAACGGATAGACCAGCGCGTTGGCGAAATCAGCGGCCGACATGGCGGCTATCCTCGTCGTCGTTGGCGGGCACCGGATCGTGGCCGGACCCGCCCCACGGATGGCAGCGCGCGATGCGCCGCGCCGCGAGTATCGTGCCGCGCAGCACGCCGTGCTGCTCGAGCGCTTCGATCGCGTAGTTCGAGCAGGTCGGCTGGAAGCGGCAGTTCATGCCGAGGTATGGCGAAATCGCCAGACGGTAAGCCCGGACGAGCTGCACTAGCGGCCAGGCAAGCGCGCGGCTCACCCTGCCGGCCACTAGGCGGCCTCTAGAGCGCCAGCGGCAAACTGGCGTATGGCCTGCAACATCGAATTCAGCCCGTTGCTGCGCGTCGGGCTCAGGTGGCTCTGCAGCTCGAGCGCGTCAATGAAATCGGGTGGCGTGTCGAGGATTTCCTGTGGCCGCTTGTCGCTGTAAATACGCAAAAGCACGGCGATCAGCCCCGAGACAATAGCCGCGTCGCTGATCGCGTCGAAGTGCAGCCGCCCGTCTTTCGCCGTCGCGACGAACCAGACCTGCGACTGGCAGCCGCGGATCTTGTTGTCGTCGGTCTTGTGCTGCTCGGGAAACTTCGGCAAGCGGCGGCCGAGATCGATAAGGTACTGGTAGCGGTCCATCCAGTCATCGAAAAACCGGAACTCCTCGATGACCTCGGCCTGCGCCTTTTCGACGTCGTTCCTCACGCCCGCCGCCACGTCGTGCCGCCGGGGCCGTCCTCGATACGGATACCTGCCGCCTGCAGTTCGTCACGATAGCGATCGGCGGCGGCGTAGTCTTTCTGCTCCTTCGCTACGCGCCGTTTTTCGATGATTGCCTCGATGTCGTCGGCGGACAGTTCGCCGTCCAATTGCCCCGCGAACCACACCTCGGCATCGCTTTGCAGCAAGCCCATCAGGTCGCCTGTTGCGTACATCGTTGCGGCGAGACGCTGGCGCTCGTTGTCATCATGCGCCTTGTTCAGCTCGCGCGCGAGCGCAAAGAACTCCGCCATCGCTTTCGGTGTATTCAGATCGTCCTCGAGCGCGGCAATCAGCGCGGCGGGCGGCGCGGCGTTGCGGCGCAGGTCGTCGTCGACGTCGATACCGCGTACGGCGCCGTAAAGACGGTCGAGCATTTTGCGCGCCTGCTCGATCGTGTCCTCGGACCAGTCCAGCGGCTGCCGGTAGTGGGCCGACAACAGTGCTAGCCGCATGACCTCGCCGGGGATCGTCTTGATCAGGTCGTGAACCAGCAGCACGTTGCCGAGCGACTTCGACATCTTCTCGTGGTCCATGCTAAGGAAACCGTTGTGCAGCCAGTAACGCGCAAACACGGCGCCGTCGTGCGCGCAGGTCGATTGCGCCATCTCGTTTTCATGATGCGGGAATACCAGATCGGTACCGCCGGCATGAATGTCGATCGTCGTGCCGAGGTGCTTTTCGGCCATCGCCGAGCACTCAATGTGCCAGCCGGGACGGCCGCGACCCCAGGGCGAATCCCAGCCGGGCAGGTCCGGCGTCGACGGTTTCCACAGCACGAAGTCGTGCGCGGCCTTCTTGTAAGGCGCGACTTCGACGCGGGCGCCGGCGATCATCTCGCGCAGGTTGCGTTTCGATAAGGAGCCGTAATCGGGATTCGTCTCGACGTCGAACAGCACGTGGCCGTCCGCTTCGTACGCATGCCCTTTTTCGAGCAGCGTCTCGATCATCGCGATCATGTCGTCGATGTGATCTGTCGCGCAGGGTTCGACGTCGGGCGGCAATACGCCGAGCGCTCCCATGTCCTCGTTGTAGGCGCGCTTGAATTTCTCGGTGATCTCGCTGATCGGTTTGCCGGTCTCCTGCGACGCGGCATTGATCTTGTCGTCGACGTCGGTGAAGTTGCGCGCGAACTTGAGCGTGTAGCGACGCCGCAGCAGCCTGGCCAGCAGATCGAACACGACCGCCGGCCGCGCGTTGCCGATATGCGCGTAGTTGTAAACTGTCGGGCCGCACAGGTACATCGTCACGCGCCCTTCCTCGAGCGGCGTAAACGTGACCTTCCGGCCCTGCCGGGTATCGTGTAGCTTGATCGTCATTTGAAGGCGCAGGCTGGCCCAAAAAGGGGCCAATGATAGCAAGTCTGCCGGCCGCGGCAGAGCAACGGCAGGGCCGGCAGGCCGTCTGCATGGTTTTTCCGGCCGGGCTTGGAGTATCCTGCCCTGCCGCGAAACACGCCCGGAAGCGCATCGATGTCAAACCTGCCCGTAAAATTCCAGGACCGCCGCTCGATCGAACAGGTCGAGGAAGGCAGTGAGCTTGCGCCGAAGTTCGACGACCGCGGCCTGATTACCGTCGTGACCACGGACGCGACCAGCGGCGAGGTCCTGATGCAGGGCTATATGAATGCCGAAGCACTGCAGCAGACGATTCAGACGGGCGAGGCGCACTACTGGAGCCGCAGCCGACAGGTGCTATGGCACAAGGGAGCGACCAGCGGGTTCGTACAGCGTGTCCGTGAATTGCTCGTCGATGATGACCAGGACTGCATCTGGTTGCGGGTCGACGTCGAGGGCGGCGCGAGCTGCCATGTCGGCTATCGCAGCTGCTTTTACCGCCGTGTGCCGACAGGCGACGAATTTGCGAAATCGGTCGCCGACGGGCAGATCGAACTGGTCTGGACCGACGACCAGAAAGTCTTCGATCCGCAGGACGTCTACGGCGACGCGCCGAATCCGACGCAACTGTAATATCGCTGTCAGGAAACGCGGTGGCGGCGCGCCTGGCGGCGTCGCACCGCGGCCGGCAATGGCTCGCGCTCCGACAGCATGCGTGCCTGGTACGTGTATTCGATACTGCCGACCAGCCACAGCAGGTAGCCGATCAGTTCGATGAATTCCTCCACGGCGAGTTTGATCAGGCGCCGGTAGTCGTCGCCGAGCAGCGATTGCCACAGCGGCTCGTGGCCAACGAGCCGCACAAACGCAAACAGGATGACGGCGCCGGCGAACAGCAGCGCAAGTCCAGGTGACGGCCAGACCCGGGCCAGTGCAATCGACACGCGGCGGCGGTGACGGTAGGTGTAGACGATGACCAGCGCCGCGACGATTGCGATCAGCAATTGCCAGAAATTGTCGGCAACGAAGCGATCGAGAAAGTAATCGAGTTCGCGAATCATGAAGGCCAGCGCCAGGCCGCCGAACCCGATCGCCAGCGGTCGCTGCGCCGGCAGGTTCAGCGCGATCCATCCCATCAGCAAACCACAGATTAAAAGAATCAGCGGCTGGACAATCTCGAGCGGCGAATACTCGCTCGTACCCAGCAGGTCACCGGGGCCGGTGAAAACCTGGATGCGCAGGCTGCCGGGATAGAACACCTCGAGCTGCGTCAGCAGCCACGTCACCAGCGCGATCAAGAGGAAGTACAGCAGGTAGCGAAACCAGGCCATACCGGACTATACACCGGCACCCGGGACCCATTTAACCGTTTGATCCGTATGGCTTTTTGTCAGGGCCGGCAGCGATACGCGGGGCTGCCCGCAGCATCCAGCAAGCCCTGGTGCTGCAGCCACGCACTCGCGTCGGCAGCATCTTCGTGGAACCAGTCAGACGTGCTGCCAACGCGAAAGCTGTAGCCCCAGGCGTCCATGTCGGCCATCAGGCGCGCGCTGCCGACCGCAGGAATGTGGTCGGCAAGCAGCACCTGCAGGTAGCAGACGGCGGCCTCTTCGAGGTCGTCGCCGCCGGCGTCGCGCACGAGGGACTCGCGCCGGCGTTCGTCCATGCAGATGATGTGACAGGCCTCGTGCAGGATCGAATGCAACGGCGTATCGCCGCGCGCGAATACCGTCGTACGCATAACGCCGGCTTCGGGTTCGCCCCAGAAACTGCCCGGGATCGGCTGCTCATCCGGCACGCGAAGCAGTGTGATGTCGAAACGATCGAGCAGCGCTTCGACCGCGGCGGTATCCGTGTTGTCGAGCGTCAGTACGTCGGCAGAGCGCATCGCCGCACGACTACTGCGTAGAGATTTGCTTCAGGATGATGCGCACGAGGTCGCGCGCCAGCGCGTCGCGCAGCGTTTCTTCCTCGCGCGCCTTGCCGAGCACCAGCGTCGAGTCGTAGGTGTAGTCGCTCGTCAGCGTCAGGTCCTGCACGGCAAGCAGCGTCTCGTCGCCGCTCGTGACGCCGTACTCCACCGTGTAGTAGACCTCGTACTCGGTCGGCACATTGCGCGCCGAAACCGACAACACGCGCTGGTCCGTGTCGTCGAGGTAGACGGTGAGCACGGCTGTCGCATCCGCTTCGCGATCGACCAGCTCGATGCCGGCCGCCAGCAGGTCACGGCGCAGCGCGCGGTAGAACGCGCTGTGGCGGTCCGGCGTGTGGATGTAGGTGCGCTGCATGCCCTCCGGCATCGTCGGCGGCCCCTGCAGCTGAAAGCCGCAGCTGGCCAGCAATAACAACCCCAATAAGCGGATGCTAAACCACGACATTGACGAGGCGCCCCGGCACGACAATTGTCTTGCGGATGGTCTTGCCGTCGATGAAGCGCCGCACGTTCGGGTCGGCCAGCGCCTGCTCGACGATGCTGTCGTTGTCGGCATCTACCGCTGCGGAAATGCGGCCGCGCAACTTGCCGTTGACCTGCACCACGAGCTCGATCATGTCCTGCTGCAATGCGTCGCGATCGACCAGCGGCCATTGCTGGTCGATCAGCGGCTCGCTGTGCCCCAGTGCTTTCCACAGCGCGTCGCAGATATGCGGCACGATCGGCGACAACATCAGCACGACCGCGCTCAGCGACTCGCGAACGACGGCACGGTCCAGCTCGGTCGCATCGCCGAGCTTGTTGATCGCGTTCAGCAATTCCATCGCAGCCGCGACCGCGGTGTTGAAGGCATGACGCCGCCCGATGTCGTCGGAGATTTTTTCGATCGTCTGGTGCGTCTTGCGGCGCAGCTCTTTTTGCGCAGCATTGAGCGTCGCGAGGTCGAGCTCACCGGCCGGCCCGGCATCCAGGTGCGCGTGCACGGCTGTCCAGAATCGCCTCAGGAAGCGGAAGCTGCCCTGGACGCCGTCGTCGGACCATTCGAGCGCCTGCTCCGGCGGCGCGGCAAACATCATGAACAGGCGCACCGTGTCGGCGCCGTACTGCTCGATCAGGGCCTGCGGGTCGACGGTATTGCCCTTCGCCTTGGACATCTTCGCGCCGTCCTTCAGCACCATGCCCTGCGTCAGCAGGTTCGTGAAGGGCTCAGCGCGTTCCGTCAGGCCCTCGTCGCGCATGACACGCTGGAAGAAGCGTGAATACAGCAGGTGCAGGATCGCGTGCTCGACGCCGCCGGTGTACTGGTCGACCGGCATCCAATAACGCGCACGCTCGTCGAGCATGACGTCATCCGCATCGGGACAGGCATAGCGCGCGAAATACCACGACGATTCGACGAAGGTGTCGAACGTGTCGGTTTCACGACGCGCAGGCGCGGAACATGTCGGGCAATCTGTTTCGTAAAATTCCGGCATGTCTTTCAGCGGCGAGCCCACACCGGTGAACTCGACGTCCTCCGGCAATACGACCGGCAGCTGGTCCGCCGGCACCGGAACGGCACCGCAGGTGTCACAGTAAATAATAGGGATCGGCGCGCCCCAGTAGCGCTGCCGCGACACGCCCCAGTCGCGCAGCCGGTAGTTGACGGTGCGCCGGCCGCTGCCGATTTGCTCGAAGTGATCGGCGATCGCGTTGAATGCCGTTTGATAATCCATGCCGTCGTACTCGCCGGAATTGACCAGCACGCCTTTGTCGACGAACACGCTGTTGTCGATATCGATGCGGCTGCCGTCCGCCGGCGCAATGACCTGCCGGATCGGCAGGCCGTGCTTCTTCGCGAACTCCCAGTCACGCGCATCGTGTCCCGGAACGGCCATGACGGCACCCGTGCCGTAGCTCATCAGGACGAAATTCGCGACCCACAGCGGAATCTCTTCACCGGTAAGCGGATGGATCGCGGAAATGCCGAGCGGCATGCCCTTTTTCTCCATCGTCTCCAGCGTCGCTTCGGCCGCGCCGGTCTTGCGGCAATCTTCGATGAATGCCGCGATCGCCGGGTCTCCCTCGGCAGCCTTGGCCGCCAGCGGATGTTCCGCCGCGACGGCCATGTAGGTGACGCCGAACAGCGTGTCGGGACGGGTCGTATAAACCGTCAGCGGTGGGTGCCGGCCCTCGACCTCGAACGCGAGCTCGACGCCTTCCGAACGGCCGATCCAGTTGCGCTGCATCGTTTTCACCGATTCGGGCCAGCCGGGCATGTTGTCCAGCTCCGCCAGCAGCTCGTCCGCGTAGGCTGTGATCTTCATGAACCACTGCGGAATCTCGCGTCGCTCGACCAGCGCATCGGACCGCCAGCCGCGGCCGTCGATGACCTGCTCGTTGGCGAGCACGGTCTGGTCGACCGGATCCCAGTTGACCACGGCATTCTTCTTGTAGACGAGCCCCTTGTCGAACATTCGTGTAAACAGCCACTGCTCCCAGCGGTAGTACTCGGGACGGCAGGTTGTGATCTCGCGCGACCAGTCATACGCGTAGCCGAGGCGTTTCAGCTGTTCGCGCATGTCGTCGATGTTCTTGTAGGTCCACTGTGCCGGCGGAATGCCGCGCTGGATCGCGGCGTTCTCGGCCGGCATGCCGAACGCGTCCCAGCCCATCGGCTGCAGCACGTGTTTTCCCTGCATACGGTGAAAACGCGCGATGACATCGGAGATCGTGAAGACCCGCACGTGACCCATGTGCAGCTTGCCGCTCGGGTACGGAAACATCGTCAGGCAATAGAACTTGTCCTTGCCCGGATCCTCGTCGACCTCGAACACGCGGGCGGAATCCCACTGGTCGCGCGCGGATTTCTCGATAACTTCAGGGTCGTAAGGAACGGTCATGGCCGGGCGATTCAGGGGTATTTGCCGAAAACGGTGAAGCCTACAGGAACATTGGGAAAATGGCAGTAGCCGGGGTTTGCGGGGTATTTGCGATCGAGGCCGATAGTGCGGCGTGCTGATCGCGTGGCGGGTGCACGGGTCCAGTTCCCTCGGAACCCCACTCGCTCGCCCGGACCCGTGCACCCACCACGCCGAGAGGACACGTGATTCGGCATCGATCGCCGACGGCTCCGCTTGGCGTCGAGCAATTCTTGCCGATCATTGCGCGCGCGGGCCATCAAAAGCCGGCACGACATTTTCGTCCGTGGGGTCGCAGGGCCTGGCCGGAGTGTCGTCGTTGCGGTCGCCGTGCCGCACCGGGGTGGTGCATGCAGTGGTCCCGGCGAGCGAGTGGGGTTTCGAGGGAGCGGGAGCGCTGCATGCGCGACCCCGGTGCCCGTCTGGAGAGAGTGTCGGGTACTAGCTTCGAGCGCGGATCCAGAAAAACCCGACGAGCACACCCGATAAGCCAATGACCGGCCAGTTGCCGTTCGCCGCGTATGGCGTCGAACCACGGCGCGGCTGGACATTCTCGGTCATCGCGACCTCGCGGAACTGCGCGCCGGTCCGGACGAGGCCACCCTCGTGATCGATGAACGCGCTGATGCCGGTGTTGGTTGCGCGGATCGTCGGCCGCCCGACCTCGAGTGATCGCATACGGGCGATCTGCAGGTGCTGATGCGGTGCGACCGAGTCGCCGAACCAGGCATCGTTGCTGACGTTGATGATCAGGCCGGCGTCCGGAAATGCGTACAGCTGCTCGGCGCCATAGGCGTCTTCGTAGCACACCATCGCAGCAACCTTCATGTCGTTCGTCAGCGTCAACAGCGCCTGCTCCGGTTCGCCCGGCGCCAGATCGGTGTGCGGCAAACTCATCATCTTCATCCACTCGCGAACCTTCTCCGGTACCGGAAAATATTCGCCGAATGGCACGAGATGCCGTTTGCGATAGTACTGCCGACCTTCCGCGTTGAGCCTGAGCACGCTGTTATAAATCAGCCGTGTTTCACGCTCCTGCACGTCTTCGAGAATGCCGAAAACGATGTTCTGCCCGCTCTCGCGCGCATCCGATTCCAGCTGTCCGATGAACGCGGCTTCGCGGCTTGCGAGCGACGGCACCGCAACTTCCGGCCAGACGACAATGTCGCTCGAGCGCGCGATTCGCGTGCCGTCACGATAGTAATCCAGCGTGCGCTGCCGGTTTTCGCGCAGCCACTTTTGTTCCTGGCCGATACCGTACTGCAGGATCGTCACGCGCAGTTCGTCGCCATCGGCTTCGGTCCAGTCGACAAGCGCCAGCACGTTGCCGAGCAACCACGGAACCAAAACCAGCACCGTCGCAGCGATGCGCAGGCGCCCCACGCTGTGGATTGCGGCGAGTAATGCTGCGGCACTGAACACGACGGCAAACGATACGGCGTAGACGCCGGCAACCGGCGCCCAGCCGGCGTAACCCGAGTCGATTTGCGCATAGCCGAACGCAAGCCACGGAAACCCGCTCAGCACCCAGCCGCGCAGCCACTCGACGAGTACCCAGCCCGCCGGCGCCATGAGCAGCAACAGCCAGGTATCGCCACGCGACAGGTGGCTGATCAGCCAACCGGCGAACGCCAGCCACAGCGCCATGATCAGCGTCAGGCCGAGCAACAGCAGCAGCGCAACCCAGATCGGCGCCTGGCCGAAGATGACCACCGAGATATAAATCCAGTAGGTGCCGGAAAGGAACAGCCCGAAGCCGTACCAGAACGCGTGCCCGGCCGCGTCGCGCGGCGACACGGTCACGCAGATGAACAACAACGGCACGATAAGGAGCGGCGCCAGCAGAAACAGGCCAAACGGCTCGAATGCGAGCGTCGTCAGGCAGCCGAGCAGAAACACGATCAGCCGGCTCAGCTTCGGGTAGTCGGCCGGGAATGTCAGCAATATCGGGGCGTAGGCCATTACGCGGCTTGTTCGAGGCGCTGTACCTGCAGCGAATCAATGCGGCGCTTGTCGGCCTTCGTGACCGAGAATTCGAAACCGCCGAACTGCACCTGTTCGCCGCGACGCGGCAGTCGGCCGAGCTCGTGCATGACGAGGCCGCCGATCGTGTCGTAGTCCTGGTCGCTCAAGTCGCAGTCGAAATAGTCGTTGAAGTCCTCTATTCGGGTCAGCGCAAGCACCTGGTAGCTGGGCTTGCCGTTCTTTTCGCCGTCGGCGCGAATGAACTCATCGCTTTCCTGGTCGTGTTCGTCGTCGATGTCGCCGACGATCTCCTCCAGCACGTCCTCGATCGTCAGCAGACCGGCAACGCCGCCGTACTCGTCGACGACAATGGCCATATGGTTGTGACTGTCGCGAAACTCTTTCAAGAGTGCATTGAGTCGCTTCGATTCGGGTATCACGGACACCGGGCGCAACAGTTTGCGAAGCGGCAGGTCCTGTGCATCGTCCTTGCCAAAATAGCGCAGCAGGTCCTTTGCCAGCAACACGCCGAGCACTTCGTCGCGATCCTCGCCGATAACGGGAAAACGCGAGTGGCCGGACTCGATAATGACCGACAACATGTCGTTGAAATCCTGTTCGAGATCGATAACAACCATCTGCGAGCGCGGGATCATGACGTCCCGGACCTGAGTCTCCGACACCTCGAGGACACCGGCGAGCATGTTGCGCTCGTCAGGGTCCAACTCGACGCTGGATTGTTGAATCAGTTCTTGGATTTCATCGCGGCTCCAGGGTTCGCCATTGAACGCACGCTTTAGGCGTGCAAACAGACTTGAGGTTCCCGTGCCGCTGGTACTTGGCGGTTTGTCGTTCATCGACCTTAATGGTGGCGGAAATCGGCGGAGCCGCTGGCTCCGGCGGATGCCTATAGTAGCACCCGCTCAAGCCGGGCTTCTATAAGGGTTTGAAATACCGGACGACTCGAGAATCCGGATCTCGAGCGCTTCCATATCCTCTGCCTCGCCGTCGTCCTCGTGGTCGTAGCCCAGCAGGTGCAGCGTGCCGTGAACGAGCATGTGCGCCCAGTGCTCGGCAAGCGGCTTTTGCTGCTCGGCGGCCTCGCTGGCCACGACCGCGGCGCAGACGACGATATCGCCCAGTGGTCCGGTCTCGTTGTCCGGCATGCCCGCGAGTGGGCCTGCCGGAAACGACAATACGTTCGTGGGGCGATCTCGGTCGCGATATTGCCGGTTCAGTGCCTGCATTTCGGCCGTGTCGACGACGCGCACCGATACCTCCAGCTCGCCGGTTTCCCCGGCCTCGACGATCGTACGCCGGACCCAGCGGCGAATCGTCGCAGCGTCGGGGATGCCGTCGCCGGTCGCCGCCACCTGGACGTCGACGCTCGCCGCTGCGGCCGGTGTCACGTGCGCAGGCTTGCTAGCCCTGTCCATTGCCGTTCGTGTCGGCCTCGTACGCCTCGACGATGCGCTGCACGAGCGGATGACGAACGACGTCGCGCGGTGAAAAAAACGTGAACGCGACGCCGTCGACGTTTTCGAGAATGCTGGTCGCGTTTTTCAGGCCCGACAGCTGTCCGGCAGGCAGGTCGATTTGCGTGATGTCGCCGGTGACGACTGCCCGCGAACCGAAACCGATTCTTGTCAGGAACATCTTCATCTGTTCGATGCTGGTGTTCTGCGCCTCATCGAGGATGCAGAACGATTCGTTCAGCGAACGGCCACGCATGAATGCGAGCGGCGCGACCTCGATGACATTGCGCTCGATCAGTCGCGTTACCGTCTCGGCGCCGATCATGTCGTACAGTGCATCGTACATCGGGCGCAGGTACGGATCGACTTTCTGCGACATGTCGCCAGGCAGGAAGCCGAGGCGTTCGCCGGCTTCGACCGCCGGGCGCACGAGAATGATGCGGCGAATCTGTTCGTTGTCGAGTGCCTCGACTGCAGCCGCGACGGCGAGGTAGGTCTTGCCGGTGCCGGCCGGACCGATGCCGAACGCGAGATCGTGTTCGCGAATGTTCTTCAGGTACTGGGTCTGGTTAACGCCGCGCGGCCGGATCAGCTTGCGGCGCGTCTGTATCGCAATCTCGTCGGCATCGTCTTTGTCGACGGACGGCTGGGGACCCGGCACGGCCTGGTTCATAACCGACTCCTGCAGGTGAATGTGAACGCGCTCGGAGTCGAGGTGTTCGTGCTCGGCGAGGCGAAACAGCGATTCGAGAACGTCGCCGCCGGCCTCGGCGGCACCGGGGCGGCCGGTGATGCGGAAACGATTGCCGCGGCTGGCAATCTCGACGTTGAGGCGACGTTCGATCTGGCGCAGATGTTCGTCGAACTGGCCGCACAGGTTCGCAAGGCGGTCATTGTCGGCGGGCTCTAGGACGACGTCCCGGGAAATCTGCATCGCATTCAAGGGTATTAATCTACCGCGTCACGCAGTCCGTGGGAAGGAATTGTGGCCCGTTTCGGCCGTCGTCACGCGGTTTTGTGAACCGCGTCAAAATCGGCCGGTAGCGGTCGATTGACGATGCGCCCGCGCAGCGAATTCGGCAGCGCCTCGGTGATGACGACGTCGACGAAGCTGCCGATCAGCGACGTATCGCCGTCGACGTTGACCCAGCGCATGTTTTCGGTGCGGCCGCTGACCTGCCGGGCGCTTTTCTTCGACAGCTTCTCGACGAGGATGCGCTGCGTCGTGCCGACCATGCGGCGGCTGATCTCCATCGCCTGCTGGTTGATGCGCTGCTGTAGCAGCGCGAGGCGCTCTTTCTTGACGTCCATCGGCGTGTCGTCGGCGAGGCTCGCCGCCGGCGTGCCCGGGCGCGCGCTGTAGATGAACGAGAACGACTGATCGAAGCCGACGTCGGCGACAAGGTTCATCAGCGCCTCGAAGTCGGCGTCTGTCTCGCCGGGAAAGCCGACGATGAAATCCGACGACAGCGAGATGTCCGGGCGCACCTTGCGCAGCTTGCGAATCTTGCTCTTGTACTCGAGCACGGTATGACCGCGTTTCATAGCGCTGAGGATACGATCGGACCCGTGCTGCACCGGCAGGTGCAGGTAATTCGCCAGCTGCGGCACCTCGGCGTAGGCCTGCACGAGGCTGTCGGTGAACTCGACCGGGTGCGACGTCGTGAAACGGATGCGATCGACGCCATCGACGGCGGCGACGTAATAAATCAGCGTGGCAAGATCGGCGATGTTGCCGTCGTGCATCGGCCCGCGGTAAGCGTTGACGTTCTGCCCGAGCAAATTGATTTCGCGCACGCCCTGTTCAGCGAGGCCGACGACTTCGGCAATGACGTCATCGAGCGGCCGGCTGATCTCCTCACCGCGCGTGTACGGCACGACGCAGAAACTGCAGTAC
>JBFIQH010000032.1:0-19528 GCA_041609735.1 Woeseiaceae bacterium
CGGCTTCTTCCGCGGCTTCTTTCATGTCTTCCATCGCGGAGCCCGACTTGTCATCGGAGCCGCCACAACCTACGAAGGCCAGGCAAATGGCCAGTAACAGATATCTCATGTACTTCCTCCCAAGTGATTTATTGGTTTCGTCAGACGTTCTGCCGTCTTGTTATTGTTCCAATCGGGCGACAAAGGTCGTCAGGTAAACGTTGATCTCTTCAATGTTCGCCGTCAGCCGGTGGTCCCCGTCCAGGACGTGTAACTCAGCGCGACAGTTTCTAGCGAAACGAATGCTGTTGTCAACGGGCACAATATCATCACGCCAGCCGTGGACAATGCAAATCGGGATGTCCGGCGGCGCGGGTGTCAGCGCCTCGTAGCCGGGCATGTAATACGCCGGCGCGAGCACAAAAAGCCCTGCCGCACCGAGCGTTGTCGCTGCCGCGGTCGCTACGTGTCCACCCATGCTGGAGCCCACGAGGATCAGCGTATCGTCGATTTCCCGCGCTTCCTCGACCAGTTTGCGCACGCGCTCCGCGGGATCTGCGATGCCCTGGTAGTCAATACTGTCCGCCGAGCAGCCAAGCTCGCGCACACACTTTGCCATCGCCTTGATTTTCGTACCCCACGGCCCGGACTCCTGGCCATGGGAAAACAGCACCGTCGTCATATCAATATTCCATCCCCGCCGTCGCACAATTCCTCCAGGTGGCGCGCGACCAGCCAGTCGCGATCCTGGCCCCAGCACACCCAGTCGCCGACCCGCACTGTCGGCACGCCCCATGAACCCGAAGCCATCATTGCGGCGCGGTTTGCATCCGCAGCCGCGCGCCAGTCATCGGCGTCTATCGACTTCAGCACGTCCGGCCAGAAGAGACCCGATTTGGCCGTCACCTTGCGCAAGCCCTCGTCGGTCGACACGTCGACACCTTTGGCCCAGACAGCACGCCCCGCCGCAACGGCGAAATCCCGTTCCCGGCGTTCTGCTTTTGCATAGTGGAAGGCCGCCATCAGACGTTCAACGCCGGCGCCAACCGGGTCCGCCATGCGGCCGAACGGGATGCCGAGACGCCGTGCCTCCCGCGTTGCGTCGGCGACGATGTATTTGAGTTTCGGCCGCGGCACCTGCATGCCCCGCATGACCATCGGCATGACGGGGCGAATTTCGAGGTCGACCCCAAACGCATCGGCAATCCGGTAAAAGCGCGTCAGCGACAGGTAGGAATACGGGCTGCGGAACGAATGAAACAACTCCATCGGCGGCAACTCTCTGCCGGCCGCGGGCGGCCTGACCGGCAAGCTCGGTTCCATGACCTGCCGTATCGATGCTATCCGTGGCGCGAGCCCCTGCTCCTTTGCGGCGCCCAGCTGATCAAGGCGCTCGATCAAGTAGTGCAGCCGATCGATGCCCCAGAACCACTCGCCGGCATAATGCAGCATCGCCGTGTTGTAGTGGCCGAGTTCCGCCAGCCGGCGCTGGTTTTCCTCGAGCAAGCGTTCGGCAAGCTCAACGTCAGCATCGTTGTCTGTGCGTCGGGCAACCGTTTCCGAATCGCCACGCCAGTAGGCCGTGATCGCCGCGACGAGTTCATCGTCGAAGCCGGCGGCATCGGGCCTCGAAGCCAGCGTTGCCAGCAATGCTCGCCGATGCTCGACCGGCGGTGTGTCGCCACGATCGAGAAACGGGATGCCGAGCTCGCGTGCCAGGCGGCGGCAGTCCTCGAGCGCGTATTCCGGATACAGCTGCGGGGCTGGACGGTAGGCGCCGGTCAGGGCTTCGGTCAGGTAAAGCCGCAACTCCACATCGTAGTATTCGCGGAATTCGCCGAGGTAGCCGCACAACAGGTACGAATACGGATCATCGAGTTCGAGAAATACCGACACGACGTGAGGCTTTCGCGCCAGTCGCCGCCGCAATTCGTCGAGCGAGCGCCGCGTCCGCTGCACGCCGTCGGAGAACATCAGGTTGATCACCGCAGAGCGCAGTTTCGCGCGAAGTCTCACGACTCGTCCCAGACCGACGTCGGCTTCCACAGCAGCTCGTCCAGGTCCGGCTGCCAGCGAAATTTCGACATGTCCACGCGTCCGGCATTTACAATCACGCCTTCCATGATAAGGCGATCGCGCTGTTCAGCAAATTGCGGGCTGCCGCGTTCGAACGCGATGCGGCCCGACGACTGCACGACGCGGAACCACGGCACCTCGTCGCCGTCGGGCAGGTGTCTGAGCGTGTAGCCGACCTGGCGCGCGCCGCGCGGCACACCGGCAATCTCCGCAACCTGGCCATAGCTCGCGACCTTGCCCGGCGGGATGTCGCGAATCGTTTCGCGGATGCGCTGCATGCGGGCCTCGCGATCCACGTTTATCCCGCCTTCAGCCGCGCCTGGATCTCGCGCTTCGCATCGGCAAGGACCGTATCCCGGTCGAGGCTGTCGAGAATGCGCTTGACGACGACCTTGGGTCCGGAGCTGCCCCACGACTTGCCTTTCTGCAGGTACTCCGCGGCGACGCGGCCGACGATCAGCGTGCTGTAGTACGCCACCGCACCCTGCGCGGCCGCCGTGGCGATCGTCGACAGGCCGGCCGTGCCGAGCTTTAGCGCCGACGAGCCGAGGTGAATGGCCCAAACCGTCGCCATGATGGCCGCGGCCTCGGCGCCGATGACGCCTACAAGCGAGCCTGCCTCCTTGCGGCTCAGCGGCAGACCGTAAACGCGTGACAGATGCACGACCATGCCGATATCGATTGCGGCGGCGGCAAACAGGTCGGCCACCGGTATCGGATTGAACGCGACGGCAATACCTTTGCCGATGCAGTAGGTCCGGACGACCTTGTCGCCGAGCGCGCGGCGCGCCGCCAGGATGCGTTTTCCGACCTGGTCGCTGAGGTCCGCCGCGAACAGGCTGGCGTTCAGTGCAGCCAGTGTCTTGCCCTCGGCATCGAGCACGTCGAGCAGCCGCAGCTGCAGCGCCTCGATGTCCGGCGGACGATGACGTTCGGCCGCGACCTCGTTACCGTCGGCATCACGCTCGACGACCACCTGGGGCCGCGGTTCCGCGGCAACGGCAATGATGTTCGTCGGGCTGACGAGGCCTTCGGTACGCGCACGCAGCGATTCGAGCAGGCGCTCTTTCTCGACAGCCGTGTACAGGTCGATCTTGTTCAGCGCGACGATGACGGGCCGGCCCTGCGACAACAGCGAGCGCAGGGCATCGAGTTCGGACTCCGTAATGTCGCCGTCGACGACGAAGATGACGAGATCGGAGCGCTGCGTGACCTCGCGTGCCAGCAGTTCCCGGTCCTCGCCGCCGGCCTCATCGAGGCCGGGCGTGTCGATCAGGAAAACACCGCCCGCCTCGCGTTCCTTCCACGGCTCCATCGACGAGAATTTCGTTTCGCCGTGCAGCGGGCTGACCGTGAACACCGGCTTGCCCACCAGTGCGTTCAACAACGATGACTTGCCGGTACTGACGCGACCGAACACGGACAGATGAATATGACCGTGTTCCAGCTTGTCGAGCATGTCCCGCACCGCGGTGTAGTCGTGCGCCAGCGATTCCCGCACGCCGGCGGGCAGGCGCTTGTCGTTGACGAGTTCCCGCAGCGACTCGCGGGCGAGTTCGAGGTTGTCGCCGTCGTCGTTGTCAGGACGCGCCGGTTTCTTCTTCCAGCGCCATTTTGGCAACGCGTCGAACGCCTGCCTGAAGATGTTCATTGATGCCTTCCTCGAATTCTGCGGCCGCTTTTTCCGGCATCAATTCGCCGTGTTTCGACAGGGTCATCACCAGGCTGCGGCCCAGCGCGTCGAAAATGAGCCCATACGCTACCGCGTGCACCAAGCCGCCGGCAACCGTGCCGATACCGGGGAACGCTTTCAGCCCGTTGCCTGCGACGGCCAATGACAGCGGCAACGCACGGCCTACGCGGCTTTGGCTCAGGGACAGGAATTCCTCGACGTCTAGATCGCGCGGCACGACGCCGTACAGCTTGCAAAGCTCCTGCGTCATCGTCGTGCCGATATAGCCCTGGATCAGCACGTCCGTGCCCGGGCTGACCGCGGCAAGTGCGCCGACGATGGCCTTTTTCGTCGATGAACGAATGACCTGCTCGGCACGCTGCTTGCGGTATTTCGCCTCGGCTTCGGCAAGCTTGTCGGCGGCGAGCTGAAATACGGCGCGGTCGCGGCGATCCTCGAGCGACGCGGTCTCTGCATCCAGCAGGCGATTGATCGCGACGACCAGCACCCCGACATCGGCCGCGCGCCGGCGCCGCGACAAGATCTCGCTGCCGTCGTCGCTGCGCTCGATGACGTCGACCTCGCCGCCGGCCGAGACGGCGACGACGCGATCGCGCGTGATGTCGCCGCCGATGCCCTCCAGCCGTTCGAGCAGCCGGTGCATCAGCGTCGCCTGCTCGTCGATGCTGAACCGATCGGCCTTGTTCATGACCAGCACCATCGGCTTGCCGAGCGACATCAGGTGGCGCAGTGCCTCCGCTTCGGCACGCGTCAGGTCGCTGTCGCAGACGAACAGCACGACGTGTGCACGCTGCGCTTCCTCGAGGGCAGCCTCGTCGAAACCCTCGTCGTGGCCACCCGTTCCCGGTACGTCGGTCAGCAGGATCTCGGCGCCCGACTCCGTTTTCCAGCGAAAGTGCCGTATGTCGTCGGTGGAGCCGCCGACGATGTCGATCCTGACGTCAGCAGACGGTACCAGCGCCTTCACCAGCGAGCTCTTGCCGGTGCTGATTTCGCCAAAAAAACAAAGGTGCACCGCGCCGCTCTCCCGGCGGCTCGCCAGTTCGGCCAGCTCCGCCTGCGCGGCTCCGACGTCGACGCCGGCCGACGCCGCTTCATGCAGCCGCGCCTCGATCTCTTCGCGCGTCAGCACCTGCGGCTTTTTGGCGGCGGATTTTTTCGGCCCGCGCCGGATGACCAGCCGCCACACCAGCCAGATCGCAGTGACGATGATCGCGATCATTACGCCGAGGTACGCGTACAGGATGACCGCCGGCCCGGCCTTGAGCCGGTCCCAGATGTTCAACGCGGATTCGGTCACGAACAGCAGCGCGCCTGTCGCGACGACGAACACGACCAGAATCGCAATCGCGATCAGCGTTCGCAGCAGCTTGTCAACTTTCATCGGAGCACCCGTGCCGGTATCAGAGTTGCGCGTCGACCCAGCGATCGATCTTGCTCTCCAGCATCGACAGCGGCATCGGCCCGTCCTTCAGGACCTCGCGATGAAACGCGACGACGTCGAACTCGTCGCCGAGGCGGCGTTCGGCATCGGCGCGGATTGCCAGTATCTTCAGCTGGCCGATCTTGTACGCGAGTGCCTGCCCTGGAATCGCCATGAAGCGCTCGGCCTCGGAGATGGCGCGCGCCGGCTTGACCGCGGAATTCCGATACATGTAATCGAGGACGTCCTGGCGGGTCCAGTCTTTCGCGTGCAGCCCGGTGTCGACGACGAGCCGAATCGCCCGCCACAGTTCGGCGTTGAGCGCGCCGAAGTACTGGTACGGGTCTGTGTACACGCCGATCTCCCTGCCGAGCGATTCGGCATACAGACCCCAGCCCTCGCTGTAGGCCGTGAAGCGCGCGAAGCGGCGGAAACGCGGCAGTTTCTCATTCTCCTGCTGCAGCGCGATCTGAAAGTGATGCCCGGGAATCGCCTCGTGCAGGAACAGTGACTCCATCGCCCATTTCGGACGCGCCTTGATGTCATAGGCGTTCGCGTAGAAGATGCCTGGCCGGCTGCCGTCCGGCGTGCCGGCAACGTAGGAGCCGCCCGATGCCGACGCTTCGCGAAACGGCTCGACTCGCCGCACCTCGAACGCCGTCTTCGGCGCAATGTCGAACAGCTTTTTCGACAAATTCTCGATGCGGACCGCCATGTCCCGATAGCCCTGGATCAGCTGCTCCGGCTCATCGAAGTAGAACTGTTCATCCGTATTGACGAAGTCGAAGAAGGCCTTCAGGTCGCCTTCGAATCCGACCTCCTGCATGACCTTCTGCATCTCGCCGTGAATCCGCGCGACCTCGTCGAGCCCGACCTGGTGTATCTCGTCCGGCGACAGGTCGGTCGTGGTGCGATACCGGACGAGATAGCGATACCAGTCGTCGCCGCCCGGCAGGTCGCCGAGCCCGACGGTCTCACGTGCGGCGTCGAGGTAGTCGTCGCGAATGAAATTCCTGAGGCGCTCGAATGCCGGCCAGATTTTGTCCGTGATGGACGCCCGGTAGGCCGCTTCGAGACGTTCGATATCGGCGGCGGAAAACGACTCCGGCATGTCGGCAACCGGGTGCCAGAACGCGCTCTCCTCGACGTTATCGACGAGCTGCGACTCGATCTGCGGTATGACCTTTTCCATCAGTACGCGCGGCTGCACGATGCCCTTTCGCATGCCGGCCGTCATGTTTTCAATCGCAAGGTCGACGTTCGCGACAAAATCGTCGGTGCGGCTCAGGAAGTCGTCATAGTCCTTGACAGTCTCGAACGGATGCGCACTCGCGCCACTGCCGAGTTGCACGAAGGAATTCGTCATCAGGTAGAACTGGTTGATCGGCTGCAGGTGGGACGGATACAGGTCGCTTTCAAGCGACAGTTCGCGCAGCAGCTTGAACATGTCGTAGCTCAACTGGTCCTGGTAATCGAGTGCACTGCGGTCGATCCGGATCAGCCGCGACAAGTATTCCTCGTCCAGCTGTCGCGTCGCGTCCCGGTACTCGGCGCTATTCGAAATCGCCAGCCGGTCGTTGTAGCGATCGTCGCCGATGCGCGTCGCGGACAGCGGGTTCAGCTCCAGGTAACGCTCGTAGTGTTCCTCGAACAGGGCAGCAAGCACGACGGCAGCATCGGCTGCCAATTCGTCGGCCGCTGGCAACGCCTCATGCGGGTCTTCGCCACAGGCCGAAACCACAAGAAAAACCGCCAGCGCGGCCAGAACCCTGGATCTCATCATTACTTCCCGTTCTTGAGTGACGGGAAGGATACCGTATTAGGCGGTCAGCCCGACGCAGGAATCCACATCAGGGGCCAAACGCAACCGTGCTTGCCGGCGACTGCCGCGGACGGCGCGCTGTGCGCACCGGTCCGGGCGACTGAGTGGTTTTTCGAAGGAGCTGAAGCGGGGCGCACGGCGCGCCCGTGACCTGTTCTCCGGACGACGGTAGCGTCACAGCATGAAGCCAAGATCGCGCTGCACGAAATTGTCGATGTTTGGCGCGACAATATTCAGGTCCGCATCCTCGATGCCGAACCACTTTGCCAACGTCGCCGCAAACTGATCCGCCGATGTCGACGGAATCATGCGCCCGCCACCAACGTCTTCCGGCCCGTCGATGGCAAGCAGCGGGTAGCTGCCGTACATGCGCTGGCCGAACACTGAATCGCCGACGACGAGCTGGTTGCCGCCCCATGCGTGGTCGGTGCCGTCACCGTTTGACGTCAGCGTGCGCCCGAAATCGGACTGCGTGAACGTCGTAACGCGGTCGGATACCTGCAGCTCGACCGTGGCATCGTAAAACGCCCTGATACCCTCACTGATACCGCCAAGCAGTCCCGGCTGGTCCTCGTTCTGGTTGTCGTGAGAATCGAAGCCACCGGCAGCAACGAAAAAAATCTGGCGCTGCATCGACAGCTGGTCACGTGCGGCGATCAGCTTCGCCACCGTCTCCAGTTGCTGGCCCAGCTGGCTCTGCGGGAAGACGGTTTGCAGGTTGCCGACGGACGCGATTGCTGCCGATACGGTATCGGCCGACTCGATCGCGCGCCGCTGGATGTCGGCGAATCCGCGTGCGTAAATGCTGGCGTGGTCGGCATCGAGGATGCGCTGGAATGCCAGGCGCTGCTCGTAGAAGGGGTCGTTCGGATCGGTCGGAAAGCCTTCGAACTGCAGCGGACCTCCAGGGCCCATTACGTAAGCGATCGTTTCGTCCGCCGACTGCAGCAGGTTGTTGCCAAACAGCGAGGCATTCGTCGCCATCTGCTGCCCCGCGACATTCGTCCGTATCAGGTCGGCCATGCGCCCGGCCCAGCCGGTATTGCTTTGGGCCTTGCCCTTCAGCGACTGCCACTGGTCCTGCTGGTCATTGTGCGAAAACAGCTGCGGCGGCAACGCGACCGAACGATTGAAGAACTGCTCCTTGGTCGTTGGCTCGATCAGCGGCCCGACGTTGCTGACAAATGCGGCCGCGCCGCTCTGAAACAGCGTCTGCAATCCCCCGGCCGACGGATGGAGGCCATACTCGACGACATCGGGAACCGCGGGCACGATCGGCAACAGGTCGTTCTGCAGGACGGCAAGGTTTTGACGCGCCTGGGCATAGACGGTGTATTCGGCATTGCTGCGGGGAACGATCAGATTGAACGAATCATTGCCGCCGAACAGGAATACGCACACCAGCGCCTTGTAGTCGTTAAACGGCCCACCGCCGCCGACGACCTGTGAATAAGCGACCCCCGGCGTCGCAGCGAGCACGGCGGAGGCGATGCCCGATTGCTTCAGGAACTCGCGTCGATTCAGTTTGGACATTCTGTTGACTCCGTAAATCGCCGCTCAGCGCTGATGCGCGTATTCGGGTGAGGTAACGACCAGGTAGATCGCTTCCGCCGCCCGGGCCAGCGCCTGGTCGGCGGGAATCAAGTCGACCATACCGATCGTTTCGTTGCGCAGCGTGTCGGAGATCTGCCCGGCAAGCAGCTTGTCCGCGATGCGGTCGACGAGCGCCACCGCATCGTCGGCGATTGCTGCCTCTTCCTCGAAATTGATCAGGATCGTCTCGTCGTTGATCATCGCCAGGTTGCGATCGGCCAGCCAATTGAAGAAAAACGTCTGGTAGAACATCCAGTTCGTCACAAACGTATTCTGGTACTCGGTCGCGATTTGCAACTCCGGCGCGACGAGGCTCGAGTCGCGTATCTCCCCGGGTGGCGCGTAAAACGGGCTGAAGAAATTGAAGACCGACGGCGACTGCAGCGGCCCCTGCCCGAGGACGACATAGGCGAACTCGAACGAATACCTGCCGCTATCGGACTGCGCGTCAAACGCGCGCCAGAGCTGCGTCAGTCGCAGCAGCGGCTCCTTGACCTTGCCATCTATCTCCATCGGTATTGCAGGTCGAGCTTCCGGATCCATCAGAATCGCTTTGACGACGGCGCCGAGATCGCCACGCTCACCGGCGCCGTTGTCGTCAAATACGTTCGCGACTCGCTGCACGTAACCCGGAGACGGATTACTGGTCGTCAGGCGCTGAATCAGCCGTATTGCGACGAACGGGCCGACGTTGGGATGATTGAAGATGTTGTCGAGCGCATCGGCCAGATCCTGTTCGCCCGGCTGGCCGGCAGCCAAGACAACACCGTCGAGCAGCTGTTTCGGACCGGTATCGTGGTAGTCGGGATATAGCTGCATCGGCTCGACCTGGTTCAGGTAAGTCGGGAACGCATTGCGCAGGTCCGCGAACCCGACGTAGGACCAGCCGGTGTAGACATGCGCGAACCCCTCGATGATGGCCTGGTCATAGGTCGGTATCGGCTGGTGGTTGCTGTCCAGCTTCACGGAGCCATCAGGATGCAGCTCGACGAGCCCGATGGAGAACAGCTGCATCAGCTCGCGTGCAAAATTCTCGTCGGGACGAATGTTCAGTGCCGGGTTCGGTTTCTCATTACCCAGCATACTGAGGTAAACGCCCATCGACGGGTGCAGCGTCACGTCTTCCATCAGGTCGCGATAGTTGCCGAACGCGTTCTCGACGAGCGTGTCGTAATAGTCCGCGAGACCCCAAGGCTGACCGACCAGCGCGCCCAACTGCGAAACGACAAAAATTTCCGATAGCGCGAATGCGACGCGCTGACGCAGCTGGTCCTCACCGTGCAGCGCATTGCGGATCCAGATGTCGACGCGATCCTTCTGATATTCGAAAGGGCCGATCGGTGGCGGCCCCAACGACTGCATGTGCGGCAGCTGCAGCGACGGGGGCTTCGACATCTGCTCGTCGATCCAGCCCTCGATGCCCATCGTGATGACGACATCGGCTTCTGCTTCCGTCGCACCGAAGCTCGCCTGGTTCAGGAACCGGAATGCCTCGGCTTTCGATACCGGCGGTGGCGGTGGGCCCGGCGGCGACGTTCCGCCGCCTTCGCCGCTTCCGCCGCCGCAGCCGGCGAACGCGAGCGCCATGGTTACGATGATCGATATCAGCCTGAGACTTTGCATCATCCCGTCCCGTCGATCGCCGTCTGGCGAAGCTCGCCGGCACCCATGCCATGATTGCCGGCGCCCATACTGTTGCTACCGGTCGGCATTATCGGCGCGTCGCCTCGATGGCCTCGAGCATCGCGACCTGTTCTGCCGTCAGCAGGTTCTTCAGCCGCACCAGCATCGCCATCTGTCGCTTCTTGACCTCGTTTTCCGCCAGCAGCGCCGCTGTCGCGTGCTCCAGCACGGCTTGCTCGCTGACGGGCTTCTTGTCCAGTTCCGCCATCAGCTTCATATACGCCTCGCGCATGTCCCATTCGTGTTCCGCAACTCTCGACTGGACGTCGACGACGGCAGCCCGGATCTTCGTGAACTGCTCCTTGCTGAGGTTCAGCTCAGCCTGGTTCTCGAGGATGACGTTGGGCGCGAACAGCTTGCCCTTGAACACGTCCTCTTTCTGTTGGCCGAATGCAGCTGTCGTCGCCAGCGACAGCAGCACCAGCGCCACTGTCTGTAATAATCCCTGTCTCATAACAACGCTCCTTGTGCCGGTTTGGTTGACGCCGGAATCGCCGGCAGTTCCTTGTAGAGGTCGATTTCGTGCCGCGGCAGCAGGACATCGCTCGGCGCCGTCCACTGCGTCGAATTCATCAGATCAGCGACTTCGACGTAGTCGCCGCGCGGCGGCTGCGCATCGCGATCCACGAGCAGGAATGTCGTGAGGACCAGCGCTCCAGCGGCAGCTGCTACGCCATAACGCATGCGCCGCTGCCGGCGGCGACGGCAGCGGCGCTCGGCGCCTGCAAACACCGCGTCGAAATCCGGCACATCGCCGACCGGCGGCATCGCGCGACGGCACTTTTGTGCCATCCGCTGATCGTTATCGTGCATTGCTTCGTTCATGTCCTTACATCTCGCTACAGCAGGTCATCTGCGGACAGCTTTGCCCGCAGTGCTCTCTTTGCGCGGTCATAGTGCACCCGGCCCGTGCCGACGCTGACGCCCATCACCGCCGAGGCTTCCTCGACGGTCAGCTCGCGGCAGAACACCAGCTCGATGATGTCGCGCTGCCGTGCCGGCAAGCTGCCTACCGCGCGCCACACGTCGCCACCAGCCGGCGCATCGGTCGGCGTGAACGAATGCTCGGATTCGTGCGCCTGCTGCCGCACCAGCCTCAACCGCGTCGCGATACGGCGGTAACGACCCCGTGCCAGGTTCTGCACGACCGAAAAGACGAACGTCTTCAGCGACGATTCCTGCCGGAACCGCGCGTTGCCGCTCAGGAGTTCCACGTACGCTTGCTGCACAAGGTCCTCGGCCGCGTGGTGATCGTAGTTACAACGGGACAGGGCCCAGCCGAATACCTGGCTGTGAATGGCTTCCAGTGCCGAACGCGATATCTCGGGGTTATTATCCAGAGCATCTCCGTCTCTCATGGCCCCTCCCGACAGCTTGGTGACACGAGGCGGATGCCTGTATGACAGCCAGCGGATGCAACCTCGGGCCGCGGGCCGGAATCGCTTTACATAATCCGGATCGGGCTAGGCGCAGTCCCGCGCAACGGGCGCAAACGCAGTACTCGCCACCCGGCATCCATGGACGGTCTGGTGCAGCGTAATCGACATCGGCCGGTCGCTGCCGGCGATGTGGAACCCGAGGACGATCGTGACGCCGTGCTCGAGGCTGTTTTCATGGCGCGCGAGGCCGGCGTCGCACTGCACGACGATCTGGTCGCTCTCCAGCGCACCGATCCCGCAAAGGCTTTTGAAATAGCCGAGTATCTGCTGCCGAATGCGCGCGGTCAGGCGGCGGTCGGGCTTCTCGAACACGGTCCATCGTGTCGCAAGATCGATCGTGTTTGCGATCCGCAGCGCAGTACGCCGCACCGGCAGGCTCGAAAATGCGCGCTGCGTTTCGCTGCCTCGGGACAGCGTCACGGAACCGGCAACCCGTGCGCGTCCTGCCTGCCCGGGTCGGACAACATTGATGCCGGCACGCACCAGGTTGAGGCAGTCAATGTCGTCCAGGTCGATGCAAGGCTGGATCGATCGATGCAGACCGAGGCCGTCGGCGTTCAGCGTCTGCCAGCAGCCGTAGGTTCGATCGAGCTTGCACAACAATCCGGCGATCGCGCCGCCCGCCGCTCGCGGTGATTTAACGTCGTCGCCACGAACCGTTACGCGGGGAAAATAGCAGATGATATTCGGACTCGCGTAACCGTAATTGCTTACCGCCGTCAGCAGCTCTGATGTTGTCGACGCATCGGCCGGCGGATCTACGACCAGCATTGCGCCGCGCTTTCGGCAATAGAGCTCGGCGGCGAGTACCGCGGCCGGCCCCGGATCGATGCCTTTGCCGCGGGGCGGCAGGTACAGGACATCGAAATGCTCCGCCTGCTGCAATGCGAACAGTCCGGTTGCGCGCGTGCGGGATCCGATCAGGTCGTAATCCGTCAGTTCGGTGCCGTCAGTGCCGTCCCGGCCGTGAAATACCCAGGCGAGGTCGAAGCGGCTGTCGCCGCGGGTCGTGGGCTGGGGCCGCTCAGACGGATAGGGGTGTTCGACGCGCACGATCGACGACGACAACAGGATATCCGCGATAAACGTCTCGGCGCCGTCGACGCAGCTCAAGCCTTTCCAGATTTCCTGGTCGGCGATCAAGCCGGTGTCCGGGTCCAGCCGCTGGACCGTCAGGTTGAACAGTTCGACGTTCGTATCGTCGAAGCCGTCATAGTCGACGGCGCAACGGATGCGTTCCGTTGACCCGGGCTCGATCGCGCGCAGGGCCAGGACCGAACGACCCGCCGGCAGGTACAGCCGCGCGCCGCTGGCGTTGTTCGCGACGCGGACGATAAAAAGCTTCTTGCCGCCGTGTTCGAAGAACTGCCGCACCGCGGGACCGAGGCTCGAGCGTGCCCAGCAGCCGCCGAAGCGGCGCCGAAATTCGCCGAAATGGTGCACCAGAACGGGAGTATTGACGGGACCTCGAAGCGTGCGACCGATAAATGCCGCCGTCGTCTCGGGGTTGACGTCGATGGGTTGATCCATCGCGCTGATCGGCGTGACCGTGATGCCACGATCATGGGTATCTGACAAAACTATCTCCGCGATAGTCAGACCGGTGTAGCGTTATTGTAACCTAGTGCACTGTCGCAATTGGCCGTTCTGACCGTGAACCCGTGCGACAGCACACCGGGAGACGCATGAGCAACGCGCTGGCAGAACTTCACCCCGATATCGGCAGACGATTGCCGGTTTTGCCGCTTGCCGATCTCCCGACCCCGGTGTCGGCGCATGATGTCCCGGTCGGCGCTCGCCGGTGCCCCGTACTGATCAAGCATGACGACGTGACCGGTCCGATATACGGCGGCAACAAGGTGCGCAAGCTCGAATACCTATTCGCGCGGGCGAGAGCGCGCGGCGCGCGGCGCATTGCGACGTTCGGCGCTGTCGGTTCCAATCACGCGGTGGCGACGGCTGTCTACGCGCGTACGTGCGATTTCGACTGCACCTGTTTTCTATCGCACCAGTCGCTGAAACCCGGTCTCGGGCGGGCGCTCAGGATCCACCAGCAGATCGGCACCGAGGTGCTGCGTCTTGCGCGCCCGGGTGCGGACCGGCGGGCGCAATTCCGTCGTTTCCTGCAGGGCCGCAACGTCTGGGTCGTGCCACTCGGCGGGTCCTCGTGGCTCGGCTCGGTCGGTTTCGTCAATGCCGGTATTGAGCTCGCAAACCAGCTGCGGGCGGATAACGTTCCGGTACCCGGGCGTATTTACGTGGCGCTCGGAACCATGGGCACGGCAATCGGGCTGGCGCTGGGTCTTGCGCTGGCCGGTATCGACTCCGAAGTACAGGCGGTACGGGTAACTGCACGCGAGTTCGCGAACGAAGAAGCTGCGCGGCGCCTGATGCATAAATGCGCCGACCTGATGCATCACCACGACCGCTCGATACCTGCGGACCTCGCCAGTCGTACACGCCTCGTCTGCCGCAACGAATTCTTCGGCGACGGCTACGGACGCACCAATACCGCTACCGAAGCGGCGATCGAATTTGCCGGCGAACACCTCGGGCTGACGCTGGAGTCGACCTATTCGGGCAAGGCGATGGCGGCGCTGCTCGCCGACCTTCACAATGGCCTGTCGGAAAACGTGCTGTTCTGGAACACGTGCAACTCCCGACCGCTGGACGTCGACGAATCGCAGGCGCCGGACTTCAACGTGATACCGCGGGAATTCGCTCGCTACTTCTGAGTGCGGCTACGCGCCTTCCTCGTCCCGCTCCGCTTCGGCAACCGCCTCCTCGATCATTTGGCGTACTTCCTCGAGGGTCGGCGCGTCCGGGTCTTCCTCGATTGTGTTGTGCACGCGGCGCAGGCGCGTGTACACCTCGGCTTCGTCGAAGGGCTCGAGCCGCACCGGCACACCGCGGCCGGAACTGGCGATCGTACGCACGTGCTGCTGCAGGTCCGCGTCGATCGCGTCGGCGAAGCGGTCGAGCAAGTCGTCGAGGCGCGCCTCCGGATCGACCGTGTCGTCGGCGAGCGGCGAATGCGATTCAAAGTACCACTCGCCATTCAGTCGGCCGAGCAAATACGGTTCATTGATGATCGCGACCTGTTCGCCGATGCCGACGAGCTCGTAAAGAAATTCGATATTCTCCGGGTACAGCCGGACACACCCGTGGCTGACACGCATGCCGACACCCGCGGGCTGGTTCGTGCCGTGAATCAGGTAACCCGGCATATCGAGCTTCAGTACGCGCGTTCCCAGCGGATTGTCCGGGCCCGGCGGTACGACCGACGGTAGCGGGTCGCCCATCTCCGCGTGTTCGCGACGTACCGACAGCGGCACCCACCAGGTCGGATCCTTGGCCTTGGACACGACCGTCGTTTCGCCGAGCGGCGTCTCCCAACCGACACGTCCGATGCCGATGGGAAACGTCAGGACCGTCTGTCGCTCGACGTCACCGGACGTCGGGTTCCGAACGATGCTGTCTTCCGGAAAATAGAACAGGCGTTTCGTGGCAATGTTGAGGACGAGGCCGCGCCGAGGTACGTCCGGCAGCACGAATTGCGTCGGCAGCAGGATCGGTGTCTTGTCACCCGGCAACCACGGATCGACATCCGGGTTGGCAGCAATGAGCTCGTCGTAACCGAGCCCGTAGGCGCGCGCGAAATCCGCCAGCGTGTCGCGTTCGCGCGCGAATACGACCTGCGGCTCGCCGACGACGTCCTGGTCGGGCGATTCAATAACGAAGCGGTTGGCGTCGATGGCGTCGACGGCCGGCTGCCGTTCGATGTGACGCCGAACCTCGGTCGCCTGCGGGCCGCGAACCGTGTCCAGAAAATCCTGGAACGTCGTGCATCCGCCGGCCGAGAGCAGCAGCGACAAGGCCAATAAGCGCCAGGATGTCCGGTGTAAAGCCCGCATGGTCACGAGCATATCACGGGCGTTTGTCTCGTCGGGCGAGCGTATCAGGGCCCACAGGTCGGGTTGCGGCCAGCCTCTTTCGCCTCGTTGTAGATCCGCAGGGTCTTGCCGAACTGCGACACCAGCGAGTCGATACGTTTCTCGTTCGACGGGTGCGTCGACAGAAATTCGGCCGGTTCCGTTTCGCCTTCGTGAACCTTTGCCATGTTCTGCCATAACGGCACGCTCTCGCGCGGATCGAAGCCGGCCCGCGCCATGAACTCGAGGCCGATCACGTCCGCCTCCGATTCCTGCGCGCGATTGAACGGCAGCATGATGCCCAGTGCCGCACCGGCATTCAGCGCTTCGTAAGCCGTGTACGTCGCGCCGGAATGACCGCCGCCGAGCAGCACTGCCGCAACCTTGATGCCGACACCCGCAACCGGCGAGCGTGACGCGCGCTCGTTTGAATGCCGTGCGGTGACGTGGGCCACCTCGTGCCCGAGCACGGCCGCCAGTCGATCCTGGTTGTCGGCAGCTGCGAGGATGCCGGTCATTACGCCGATCTTTCCGCCCGGCATCGCGAATGCGTTGACGGCTTCATGATCGAATACGGCAAGATCCCATTCCATGTCGCGATACTGCGGTTCGAGAACCTCGACGATCGCGGTCGCAACGCAGTGAATGTAGTCGATGGTCGCGCGATCCGTCTCGAGGGGGATCGACGAGCGCATCTCGGCGAACTGGCGGGCTGCTTCGGCGGCCAGCTCTTCGTCGGAACGGAAAATCATCTGGCTGCGGCCGGTCGGAGACGTCGAACAGGCGGCGAGCACGAGGGTGCCCAGCAGGGCCGCAGCAACCAGCTTGAATCGTGTGGACATATGAGCGAGGACCTCTCGGGGACGCGCCGAACCGTCACACCAGTATAGCGCTTTGCCGGCGCAGCAAATTGCAGTAACTATTCGGATTCGACCGCCCCGGTGCGGCCCGGTTCCATCGAGCCTAGCGCGGCAGGCGCGACTCGAAACGCTGCCGGAACCTGAGCGCTGCGGCCTTGTCGATAGCCCCGTCGATATTCGCCATCAGGCGTTTTTGCAGCGGCTGCTTGATCTTGTAGCTGACTTCGAAGAGGTCCCGCTCCTCCGCCCGCTCGCGCAGCAACTCGTCGCTGGTTCTGATCTCGTCGGCCAGGCCCATTTCGAGTGCCCGCGTGCCGTACCAGTGTTCGCCCGTCGCCACCTTCTCGAGATCGAGGTTCGGCCGGTATTTCGCGACTGCGCCCTTGAACAGTGCGTGAACGTCCTCGAGCTCTTCTTTGAGCTTCGCACGATCCTCGTCGGTGTTCTTACCGAACATCGTCACCGTGCGCTTGTACTTGCCGGCCGTGACCTGCTCGAAATCGATGCCGTGCGAATCGAGCGCACGATTGAAGTTCGGGATCTGTGCGAGCACGCCGATCGAGCCGAGGATCGCGAACGGCGCCGCATAGATGCGATTCGCGACACAGGCCATCAGGTAACCGCCGCTCGCCGCGACCTTGTCGACGCAAATCGTCAGAGGAATCCCGGCGTCGCGGATGCGAGACAGCTGCGATGCGGCAAGGCCGTGTTCATGTACGACGCCGCCATAGTTTTCGAGGCGCACCACGACCTCGTCGTCATTGGTTGCAACATCGAGTACGGCACTGACTTCCTCGCGCAGCGACGGTACAGCCGTGGCCTTAAGGTCGCCCTTGAAATCGATGACGAAGCTTCGCGGCCGCGTCGTCGACTCCTTCGCTTCCTGTTTCTGGCGTTCCTTTTCCGCTTTCGCCGCTTTCCTGCGGTCCTTCTTGTTCAGAACCGCAGCTTTCAACGTCTCGGCCAGCGAGCGGTACTTCTTGTTCAGGCTCTCGACTTCGAGGCCCTCCTGTGTGCCCTTGCGACCGGCCGCGGCCGCAAATCCGACGATCGCGACGACGGCAACGACGATCGTCACGGCTTTCAGCAGGAACATGCCGTACTCAAGCAGGAATTGACTCATGGGGCTATCCGGTTTCCGGCGGGTGCGCCCCGCCCTGATCTATACGGCGAGGCCGACGTTATTTTTCTGCAGCACCTGTTCGGCACGATAGCTCGAGCGAACCATCGGCCCGGCGACTACCTCGAGAAAGCCGCGCTCGAGGCCCTCGAGTCGATAAAGGTCGAACTCGTCCGGCGTCACATAGCGCTGCACGGCAAGGTGATTGGTCGTCGGCCGCAGGTACTGGCCGAGCGTCAGGATGTCGACGTTCGCTTCACGCAGGTCGTCCATCGTTTTCATGATCTCGCTGCCGCGCTCGCCGAGGCCGAGCATCAGGCTTGTTTTCGTCAGTACATCCGGCCTGCGTTCCTTCGCGTGGCGCAGGACGTCGATCGTCTGGCGGTAGCCCGCACGCGGGTCGCGTACAGGGTGCGTCAGGCGCTCGACGGTTTCGACGTTTTGTGCAAATACGTCGAGCCCGGAATCGACGACGACGTCGACGTGCTCCATGACACCATTGAAATCCGGCGTCAGTGCCTCGACTGCGGTGCCGGGATTCAGGCGCTTGATCTCGCGCACGCAGTTCGCATAGTGCGCGGCGCCGCCGTCGGGCAGGTCGTCGCGATCGACGGACGTGATAACGACATACTTGAGGCCCATCAGTCTCACCGCCTTGCCGGTGTTGATCGGCTCTTCGTAGTCGAGCCAGCCCTTCGGGTTACCGGTGTCGACGGCACAAAAGCGGCAGGCTCGCGTGCATACCGACCCCATGACCATGATCGTCGCGGTGCCGGCATTCCAGCACTCGCCGATATTCGGACACATCGACTCTTCGCATACCGTGCTCAGGCGGTGCTGCTTGACGATATTACGTACGCCGGAATAGCCTTTGCCCGCCGGCATCTTTGCACGCAGCCAGCCCGGCTTGTCGCCACGCACGGCCGGCTCGGAATCGCGCCGCTGCTTGATGCCGTTCTTGATGGCCGAAAACCCGGCCTCGGTTCGGTACTTCTCGCCACTCCGGACGATCGGTATGCCGCGGAACTTGTTCTCTGTGTCGCTCATCTGCCCTGATCGAGTGATTGTTCAACATTGCCCGGAATCCGGGGGGCAGGATTCTCTCACAAACCTGCGAACAGTGACCATAGCGGCCGCGTATTACCGCCGCATTGCATACTTTGCCAGAGGCAAAAAAAATCCCGGCCGAAGCCGGGAGAATCAGGGGGAATCGTTCAATCGCCAGAAGTGATCAGTGCAGCCTCGACCAGCTGACGAGCTTGACGTCGCCGCGGTCCAGGTCGAAATTCCGGGCCAGTACGGCCTCGATGTCGCGCCGATCAGAGTCGCCGTCCATCGGCTGGCTCAGTTCGACCACGCCGCTGAACTCGTTGCCGTCGCGATACGTCGCATCGGTAAGGATGAACTGCGTGTAGTACTTGGCGGACATGGCTACAACGTACTGAATAGCCCTCGCGAACTCTGTGACCAGCGGCACAAATTTTTCGATTGCGGCCGCCGGCTCGCCAAACAGTGAGCCGCGTCACACCGTGCGCCGTGACCCTCGACAAGCTGGGAACGCCGGCGGGCGCTGCGAGTCAGAGCCAGCGACGTCGACTTTCGCGACGAAAGTCGTGTTTCGGGGCGGTTTCGGAGCGTAGAATGCCGCCCCGCGGCGCATAAGCGGGCGCGACGCACAGAATTTGGCGTCCGGACTATGTAATATCGGCGCCAAGCTGCTGATGGTCAGAGACTCAATGGGCTGCGGATCGTCAGGAACTTTTTGGGCAATCAAACGAATCTTCAGGACTACCGATATGGTTAAAAGCGCGGGATTTCGACGCATGGGCAATTTGCTGCTGGTCACGATGCTGCTGGCAGGCGGGGCGACTGCAATTGCGCAGACCGAGCTCCGGGACACTTTTTTCA
>JBFIQH010000033.1:0-18998 GCA_041609735.1 Woeseiaceae bacterium
AAAGACAGGACGCTCAACAACGTCGTCTATAAACCCTCGGGCGCGGGCGGCGGCGACGTCGGCATCGTACTGGGCACGGATTCCGGAGCGGTGACCCGTTTCGCAACGTACGCCGAATCGCGCGGCTTCAGGCAGCTGGATGTCGAGCTCGACGAAAAAGGCGCCTGCGTGACCCGAGGGCGCGCATGAGCGATTCGACGTTATCGGGTTTTTATCGGCTGCCGATGCCGGAGCGCATCGACAGGCTCGAACGCGACGGCTGGCTGTCGGTCGACGATGCGGCCCGGCTGCGCGGGGGCGGGCACGTGCTCAGGACGCGCGCCGCAGACCGCATGGTCGAAAACGTCATCGCAACATTCGGCCTGCCGATGGCGATTGCGCCGAACTTCATCGTTGACGGGCGCGACTACATCGTGCCGCTGGTCGTCGAGGAACCGTCGGTCGTCGCTGCGCTGAGCGCCGCTGCGCGGCTGGCGCGTGCGGCAGGGGGATTCACGACGGAATGCAGCGAGTCGCTGCTGGCGGGGCAGGTGCACCTGACCGGCGTCAGTGCGCCGGGCGATGCAGTGCGCGCGATAGCTCGCGAAAAAGACGCGCTGATCGCGGCGGCCAACGACCGACATCCGCGCCTCGTCGCGCGCGGCGGCGGCGTGCGCGACATCGAGGCCCGCGAACTGCAGCTCGACGACGGGACGCGCTCGCTTGCCGTCCACTTGCTCGTGGACACCTGCGATGCAATGGGCGCGAATCTGGTCAATTCGATCTGCGAAGCCGCAGCGCCGCGGATCGCGGAATTGTGCAACGCCAGCGTTGTCATGCGTATTCTGTCGAATCTGGCTGATCGTTCGCTCGTCACCGCGCGCGTTTCGTTCCCGTTGAGTGAGCTCGCTCGCAACGGCTCACGCGCCCGGCAAATGCGGGACGCCATCGTCACGGCCAACCGGATTGCCGTGGCGGACCCTTACCGCGCGGCGACGCATAACAAGGGCATCATGAACGGTATCGATGCGCTGGCGATCGCGACCGGCAACGACTGGCGCGCGATCGAGGCCGGCGCACATGCCTTCGCAGCGTCGACAGGGCGTTACACGGCACTGACCCGCTGGACCGCCGCCGATGACGGCAGCCTGGCGGGCGAAATTACGCTGCCGCTCAAGGTCGGCACCGTTGGCGGTACGCTCGAACTCAATCCGGCGGCCGCCATCGGACTCAGGATAGCCGGCGTCAAATCCGCCGGCGAACTGGCACGGCTGATGGCCGCTGTCGGGCTGGCGCAGAACTTCGCGGCGATTCGTGCACTGACGACGACCGGTATTCAGCGCGGCCACATGAAACTGCATGCGCGCAGCGTCGCAACTGCAGCCGGAGTTCCCGACGCGCTGTTCGACGACGTTGTCGCGGAAATGATTGCGAGCGGCGATGTTAAGGAATGGAAGGCGCGCGAGCTACTGGCATCGCGTCGCGCGTCGGCGCGAGACGGCTCTGCCGCGACCGCCGCCGGCAAGGTCATACTGCTCGGCGAACATGCGGTCGTCTACGATCGTCATGCGCTTGCCTTACCGATCCCGGACGCGATGCAGGCGACAGCGGACGACGGCGACACGGCGTTTCTCAGCATACCGGCCTGGGGCATCAGTGAACCGGTCGTCGCGAAATCAAGGCTTGGCAAAGCGGTGTTGACGATTGCCGGTGCGCTTGGCGTGGCTGACAAGGGATTTCGCTTGACGGTGCAGACGGCGATACCGGTCGGCATGGGGCTCGGTGCATCGGCATCGCTCGCGGTTTGCGTCACGCGAGCGCTGGCAGACAGGTTTGGCATTACGATCGACGATGAGCGCGTCAACGCGATCGCGTTCGAGTGCGAAAAACTGGCGCACGGCACGCCGTCCGGTGTCGACAACACCATTGCAACCTACGCGAGGCCGCTGCTGTTTCGCCGCGGCGCAGGCGGCGGCATTGAGGAGCTCGAGCTGCCCGAGACTCCGCCGATTGTCATCGCGTTCGGCGAGATCGGCGGCTCGACGTACGAACAGGTTGCTGCTGTGCGGGAACGACGCAACGCGACGCCTGCCGAGATCGAAGCGATCTTCGACCAAATCGATGCACTGACGCGGCAGGCCGCGGCTGCGCTCGCGACGCGTAACTACGAGCATACGGGTCGCCTGATGAACCTGTGCCACGGTTACCTGAACGCGATCGGCGTATCGACGCCGGAGCTGGAGCAGATGGTGTCGATTGCGCGTAATGCCGGCGCCGCAGGCGCCAAGCTGACCGGCGGCGGCGGCGGCGGCTCCATTGTCGCGCTATGCCCCGACAGCCGGGCTGCTGTGCAGCAAGCTCTTGAATCCGCAGGATTCAGGACCATAGCCCTTTGACGCCGCACTACTTGAATTCGCCACGGGATCAGGCCATTGGATAACGCACATCGTATCGTTTCATCGGAGGCGGAGGAGCTGATCCTTGTCGACGGCGACGACAATGAAACCGGCTACCTGTCGAAAGCGGCATGTCACGATGGCAGCGGCGTGCTGCATCGCGCGTTTTCGGTGTTCCTGTTCGATGATGCCGGGCGACTGTTGCTGCAGCGTCGTGCCGGAGGCAAACGGTTGTGGCCGGGATTCTGGTCGAACAGCTGTTGCAGCCATCCGCGCCGCGGGGAATCAATGCAGGTCGCAACCGAGCGTCGCATGAGGGACGAACTGAACGCGACGGCCGACCTGGAGTTTGTGTACCGCTTCCAGTACCAGGCGCAATACGATAAACGCGGCGCCGAGTGCGAGTTGTGCCACGTTTTCGTGGGCCGTATCGCGGCACCGGTTCAACCCAATGATCACGAGATCGAATCGATCCGCATGCTGTCGGTCGCCGAGGTCGATGAAGAACTGGAAAGATCAACCGGCGAGTTCACGCCGTGGTTCCGGATGGAATGGCGCACGCTCTCCGATGAGTACGCCGACGTGATGTCGCGCTACGCGATGTAGCGGTAGTACTCGATACCGAGATCGGTAAACTGGCGGTCGTCACTGCGGCCGACGGTGTCGATGACGAACTCGTTCTTCGGCAAATAATCGAGCCCCGATACGCGGCGGCCGTCGTGCAGCGCTACATACTGCTCATGGCTGAGGTCGACGGTCAGGCTCATCGCATCGGCAAAGCCGATCGCGGCCGTCGCGTCGCGCCAGCCTTCGGCGACGTAAAACGGGATCACCTCCGCGGCATCACCACTGCCGTATCCGAGGGTCAGTATTTCCTCTCCGGCGGACAGTGATCCCTCGTCGACCGCCTGTTCGAAACCGGCGGCCAGCCAGGCCGGCAGCGCAGCGGTGTAAAGGTTGCCGAGATCGAGCATCGTGTCGCTGCCGATGGCGAGCTTGTCGAGAATCTCGCGACGGTAACGCCGCGACGCACGGAACGCGCGCAGCGCCGCCATTGTCAGCGGGTAGGCCTCGTAATTGAGTGTTTCCGGATGCGCGAGTGAGGCAACGGCCGGCTTGCCGAGCATCTCTGTGCGCACGTCGTGGGGATCGACACCGGCATCGTAGCAGTACGACGCCAGCTCGGCCTTGTCCTCGGCGTTGCCGCAGGACAGCGCGAACAGGTAGGACACGGCCCAGCCGGTCTCCGGCATGCGCCGGTACGGCCGATGCATGAAGACGGTCTTCAGCGACCGCAGATAGTCGATCGGGTTCAGCTGGCGCTTCTCGTACATGTCGTTCAGCGCCTGCAGCGTTTCGTCGATATAGCAAGTTGTCGAGTACTTGCCGTTGAAGACCGGAAAGTCCTGAACCTGGTGCGATTCCGACCGGTCCTGGCCGCAGAATCGCGACATCGGCTTGCGGAAATCCATAATGCGGTAGTCCGACGCCGAGCCGGAGCCGATCAGGTCGACGATCGCGAGTTTCGGATCTTCCTCGAGCAACATCGCCACGGCGCCGGCGCCCTGCGTCGGCTCGCCGCTCGAACCGCGCGCATACTCCGCAATGTCCGCGCAGACGACGATGGCCTGGCCGCCGGCACCATCGAGTGCGAGGTGCCGGATCGCGCCCTTCATACCGTAGACGCCGCCGAGGCAGGCGTGTTTGAACTCGGGCACTTCACAGCTGCGGGCGATCGGCGCCTTGCCGCGGGCAACGAGCGCCCGGTCGACCATGCCTTTGACAATAATGGCGCCCGCCGAGTTGTCGGTGCTGGACTCGGTGCCGAGCCCCAGGAACTTGATGCGCGCCGGATCGACGTCGTACTGGTCAATCAGTCGAAGAACGGCGGTTGCCGCCATCGTGTAGACACTCTGATCCGGCCCGCGCACGCGGAAACTGCGCCCGACGACCTCGCGGATCTTCGGCCACTGGTTATTGGTCCAGTCGCACCAGTCCTCGAGCCACACCCGGTACGGGGGCACGTAGGCGGACAGGCCGCTGATTCCGATCGTCTTCTTGTTATCTGGTTGCGTCATGGGTGGGTCTTCAGTAGCCCGGGAATTTTAGTGGTCCCGGGCAGGGCGCTCAACCATTATCTTTGTCTTTTCCTGCGGGCATGCGGCTGGCCGGCGCGAAATTCACGGGAGCCGTGCCGCTACTCGACGGTGATCGTGATGCTGTCCGAGACGATCGGCGGATCGTGCGGGATGTGCAAATGGTCGCCCAACAGTAACCGCAGCGTGTGCGTGCCCGGAGCCAGCGTTCGTTCGGTACGCGAGCTGCCATCACCGAAATGAACATAATTGTCGCTGGCCGGAATCGGCAGCGACAGGTCCGGTAATTCTGCGTCGATGATCAGGTGATGATGACCCGATGCCGGTTCGTCGACACCGGCCTTGACGATCGCGACGCCTTCGGCGCCGAACTCGATGGCGACAGGGTTGGAAACGGTGTCACCGTCGGCCGGCGTAACGAAAAAGACGCGTGCCTCGTCCGGCGCTGGCGTGCGCGGCAGGCTCGCCGGTTCGGGCGTCGCGCCACCTGCAGCATCCCGATCAGCGGCCGGCGCACGCTCACTGATGTCCTTGCCGCATCCTGCGATCATAATTGCGAGCATCGGGAACAATGATCCGAGCCGCCGAATAGTCGTTTGTCGCATTGTCATTACTCCAGTACTTACAAGAATAGCGATTGACCTCGAACAGTATAGATAAAAGTCGCGATGTACCGTCCGTTACAACGAAAACACCGCAAACAGCAGCGCCGCGGCAATCATGATCGTCAGCATGAACAGGTAGGTAGCCGTCAGCGCAACAAACTTCAGTGTGGTCCACAAGTGGCCCTGCCCGTACACTCGCCGCATTGACTTGTACAGGTAGACCGGGACATAGAACGAGGTTGCCACGACCGGCAGGACCGCGATGGCGTCATGCAAGCCGATTAGCACGATCAACCGGGTCCAGAGAATCTGCAGCGTTATCAGGACGAACAAAAAGGCATGGAAGTGCACGAAGAACAGCAGGTGCTCGACGTAATAACGGCGCGACAGCGGGTACATCAGCTTCAGTACGAACGCCATGATCGGTAACAGGACGAGCAGGGCGATCGGCATATTGTCGAGGACTTCCCTGCCAACCCCGGCAGCGCCGGCGGCTTTGACACGTTCGCAGACCTGCTCCATGCGTGCTTTCGTAAAGCGTCGTTTGAACCACTCGGGAGCCGCGTCGAAGTCACCATCCGCGGAAAAACATTCGGCGTCGTCGTCATTGAAGCGGATCGATACGCCGGGCGGTTCCGATACACCGGGTGCCGGTCTTTCGGCATTCGCAGTTGGCCGGTCGTCGGCAAGCGGCCCATCCGGTCCGAGTACCGATGCGTCGAGGACACCTTCGGCAACGAGCGCTTCCAGGGCCTCCCTGGCTTCCTGTCGACCGGCCGAATCGGGTGAGGCGTCGACATCTGCGGATTCGGCCGGCGTTTCGTAAAAAATGGCCAGCTGATCGTGCGGATCGAAAAACGCGATCACGAAGAACAACAGCGACAGCACCAGGTACATGCGAAACGGCGGCATGTAGCGGGCGCGCCGGCCCTGCAGGTAGTCCCGGGTTAGCAGGCCGGGCCGGATCAGCAGCGGGATCATCGTACGCCACAGGCGCGAGTCGAGTTCGAACAGGTCGCCAAACGCGTCGCTGACGAGCTCCCAGAGGCTGATCAGCCGCGTCGTCGCACGTTGCCCGCACTGGCCGCAATACTGTCCGGTTACGGCGGTGCCGCAATTCAGGCAGGGCGGGCCCTCATCGGCTGTAGAAGTCATCGCGACCCGTTGTCAGCGACTCTGGTCAGGCGTTTTTCTTGCGCTTCTTTTTCGACGACGTTTTTGTCCGCGGTGCCGCCTTGCGTTTCGCGGCCTTGCGCGTTGGCGCCGGGTCGGACGGCTCCGAAGACTCGTCCGTCGACGTTGCAGTGCGACTCAAATCCTCCGGCGCGAAGTCGTCGACGGCAAGCAGTGCCTCGACTTTGTCATGATAGTCTCGCAACGCACTCGCTTCCTGTGCGTTGATGACTTCGGCCTTCAGTGCCTCGTCGATCTGTGTGCCGAGGTACTCGGTCGAAATCAATCCCTCCTTCGACGCCTGTCGCAGGCGTTTCTCGAGCGGGGCGTTCGCTTCGGCGAGCGCCATCGCTTCCTGCAGCAGGCCGAGCGGATTACCGGGCTCGAGCGTCTTGTAGGCGAATTCGCTGAGCCGCTCCCGTGCCTCGCCCGTTGTGGTAATCAGTTCGACAACCTTGCCGGCGAGTTCGTCGTCCGGCGCCGAGTAGGTGCGGCCGCGCGGGAAGATGAACACGCGGAGCATGCGCGCAGCCCACCTGTTCGGCAAGTTCCTGAGGAATGAATGCAGCGCTTCCTGGGCTTCGTACATCAGCGTACGGACAGACCATTCGACGAGCGGCAGATCCGTAGCGCGGCGACCCTGGTTCTCGAAATGCTTCAGCACGCACGACGCGAGATAGATCGAGCTCAGCACGTCGCCGAGCCGCGCCGACAGCAGCTCGCGTTTTTTCAGGCCGCCGCCGAGCGTCAGCATCGCGAAATCGGACGCGAGCGCGAACGCGGCGCTGTAGCGATTGATGTTCTGGTAGTAACGACGCGTCGGTGTATTCAGCGGCACCTTGCTGAATCTCGCGTGCGTCAATGCCATGACAAACGAGCGCGCCACGTTGCTGATCGCGTAGCCGATATGGCCGAACAATGCATCGTCAAACTCGATCAGGCCACGATCCTCGTCCGTGTCGGCCGCCGCCTGCAGCTCGCGCAACACGAACGGATGGCAGCGCACAGCACCCTGGCCATAGATAATGAGGCTGCGCGTCAGGATATTTGCGCCCTCGACGGTGATCGCGATCGGCGCGGCCATATAGCCGCGGCCAATATAGTTCTTCGGACCCATCATGATGGCCTTGCCGCCGTGCACATCCATCGCGTCGATGCCGGCTTTGCGGCCGAGCTCGGTGCAGTGATATTTCAATATCGCCGACGGCACGGCTGGCTTCTCGCCCTGGTCGATGGCGCCGGCCGTCACGGCGACGGCGGCGTTCATAATGTAGGTGTTGCCGGCGATGCGGGTCAGCGCCTCGCCGACACCCTCGAAGTTCGCGATCGGCATGTTGAACTGCTTGCGGATGCGCGCGTAGGCACCGGTCGCGTACGCTGCCGCCTGGCCGCCGCCGGCGGCGCTGGACGGCAACGTGATGGCCCGGCCGACGGACAACAGCTCGACGAGCATCTTCCAGCCTTTGCCGGCCATTTCCGGCCCGCCGATGATGTAGTCGAGCGGCACGAAGACGTCCTTGCCGGACGTCGGGCCGTTCTGGAACGCGATCGTCAGCGGGTAGTGCCGGCGGCCGTGCACGACGCCGGGCGTACTGGTCGGGATCAGCGCGGCGGTGATGCCGTATTCGTCCTGGTCACCGATCAGGTGATCCGGGTCGTATAACTTGAAGGCGAGGCCGAGTACCGTGGCGACCGGCGCCAGCGTGATGTAGCGCTTGTCCCAGTTCAGGCGAATGCCGGTGATCGTCTTGCCTTCCCATTGACCCTTGCAGACGACGCCGCTGTCGATCAACGATGCGGCATCGGATCCGGCCTGCGGCGACGTCAGCGCGAAACACGGGATTTCCGAGCCGTCAGCGAGGCCAGGCAGATAACGCTGTTTCTGCTCCTCGGTACCGTAATGCAGCAGCAGCTCGGCGGGCCCCAGTGAGTTCGGCACGCCGACCGTCGAGGATGCGGTCGTGCTGCGGCTCGCCAGTTTTTCGATGACGACGGCGTTCGCGTAAGCGGAAAATTCCAGGCCACCGTACTGCTTCGGAATAATCATTGCGAAAAATTTCTTCTCGATGATGTAGTCCCAGATCTCCTTCGGCATGTCGGCGAGTTCGTGATTGATCTGCCATTCGTCGAGCATGCGGCACAGCTCTTCGCACGGACCGTCGATGAATGCCTGCTCTTCGTCGGACAGCTGCGGGGCGGGGTACGACATCAGCCGGTCCCAGTCGGGCATGCCTGAAAACAACTCGCCATCCCACCAGACGTTGCCGGCCTCGAGCGCCTCGCGTTCGGTATCGGACATCGACGGCAGCATCGTGCGGTACACGCCGAGCAGCGGCTTTGTCAGTTTTTCGCGCCGCAGCTCGATCATGTTGGGCACGACCATCAGGCCGAATGCCGCCCAGAGGATCAGCAGCCACCACCACGACCAGCCGCCGAAAAACGTATACGCGAGCAGCGCGGCGCCGGTTGCGATCGTCGACGTGCGCAAGTCGACGCGTTGATAGGCGAGATACAAACCGCCGCCAACGAACAGCAGCAGCCAAAACAGAGAAACGGCCAGACTGGACAAGATTTTTACCTCTGAATTGCGAACGGCGACGGCGCCGCGGGCGGGCACACGCCTGACATACGACCCTAACATTCGGTGGGCCGCCGCGCTATCGCGGGAATCACATAGAAACAGTCTTCGCCTGCGCGCCGTGGCGCCTCTGGAGAGGCCCCCTACAGCAATTTTTCGATCGCGGCACGCTCTTCGCGCAGCTCTTTCGCCGTCGCATCCATGCGGCTGCGGCTGAAATCGTCTATCTCGAGGCCCTGAACGATCTCGTAAGCCCCTGACTTGCAGCGCACCGGGTAGGAGTAGACGACGCCGGGCTCGATGCCGTAACTGCCGTCGGCCGGTATCGCCATGCTGACCCAGTCATCGTCCTGTGTGCCGAGCGCCCAGTCGTGCATGTGATCGATGGCGGCCGACGCCGCGGAGGCTGCCGACGATGCGCCGCGCGCGTCGATGATTGCGGCGCCCCGTTTCTGTACGACGGGAATAAACGTGTCGACGAGCCAGTCCTGCTCGACGAGGCCGGGCGCCGGCTTGCCGCCAACGGTAGCGTGGCTGATGTCCGGGTACTGTGTCGCCGAGTGGTTGCCCCAGATCGTCATTTTCCGGATGTCGGTGACGTGGGTGCCGGTCTTGTGGGCCAGCTGTGCGAGCGCCCGGTTGTGATCGAGCCGGGTCATTGCCGTGAAGTTGCCGGCATCGATGTCGGGCGCATTGCTGCTCGCGATCAACGCGTTTGTGTTTGCGGGGTTGCCGACGACCAGCACCTTGACGTTGCGACTCGCATGATCGTTGATCGCTTTGCCCTGCACCGAGAAAATCGCGGCGTTGGCCTCGAGCAGGTCCTTGCGCTCCATGCCGGGTCCGCGCGGACGGGCGCCGACGAGCAGCGCGTAATCGCTGTCCGTGAACGCGACATTCGGGTCGTCGGTAGCGACGATGCCGGCGAGCGTCGCGAACGCACAGTCGTCGAGTTCCATGACAACGCCGTTCAGCGCCGCAAGCGCGGGAGGAATCTCGAGCAGCTGCAGGATGACGGGCTGCTCTTCGCCGAGCATCTGGCCTGACGCGATGCGGAACGCGAGCTGGTAGCCGATCTGGCCGGCGGCGCCGGTAATTGTTACGCGGACGGGTTGCTTCATTGGTTGTTCTCTTTTTATTCAGGGGTCGATCCCGGCTGCGGCCGGGCCGCAGATTCTAGCATCCGCGGCCGGCCCCGGTCAGCGACACGCCGTGTCAGGGCAGCTCGGCGTCCGGAAAGGCGTCCTGCAACCGGTTGCGCTCGTCGTCGGCGTTACCGCCGCGACGCTCGATGTCGAGGATGCATTCGATCCACGATTCCGGTGCCGAGCGCACGTCGTCGTCGCATTCTTCCGCCGGGTTCACGTCGGCGCGCTCAGCGACGGAACGCAACGCGTTTTGGCGCACGCGGTCCTGCCCCGGACCCTCTCGCATTTCCGCCATCTCCGCGGCGTCCTCGAGTATCGGCGCATCGTTGACCTCGAAGAAATTGCCGTTGGCGCTCGCTTTCGGTTCAGCGGCCGATGCAGTCGTACGACCCGGAAATTCGGCCCGCTCGTCGCGCGGCGGCGCAGCGGGCGTTGCGAGGCCCGATGCGTTCACGGCAACGCCATCGGCCTCGCTTTTGAGCGCGGGCTGCTGCTGCCGCAGCTCATCGTGCGAAGTCTCCGCATCACGAATGAGCTGTTCGTCGCTACGCTCACTCGCGACCCCCGGGGCTACGGGCGCCCGCGCGGCGGGCACGTCGTCCTGCTCGATATCCGCGACCGGCGTGTTCGTCAATTCGATAACGATCGCGAGGCAGAGCCCGACGGTTGCGACCCAGGCCGCCGGTCGCAGCCAGCCCATCCACCAGGAATAGCCGCTCCCCGCGCGCGCACGCGCATCTCGCAGGATGCGCTCGTTCAACGAGGCCGGCGCACGCTCGCCGGCGAGGTCCCTGTAGACCTCGGAGACGCGATCGTCGGTCACGTCCTCTGCCTGCCCGGTATTTCGCTCGGTCGTCATGTTGACTCCACGGAGTCTGCGATCGCGGCACCAATCGCGACTTTCAGCTTGTTGACAGCATAGCGAAGCCGGCTCTTCGCCGTTTCACGATTCACGCCGGTAACGGCGGCGATCTCGTCGAGGCTCATGTCTGCCTCCTCGAACAGCAGGAACACGTCGCGCTGCTCGTCGGGCAGGTCCCTGAGTGCCGCCTCGAGCCTTCGCCTCGCAAGCTGGCGCTCCGCTTCATCAGCGGCATCAGTAGCCGCGCTGGCCTGCGTATCGGGATCGATGTCGGCCGTGCTGCCGTGGCGCTTGGTTTTGCGCAAATGATCGATGAAGCAATTATGCGCGACCCGATACAGGAAGGTCGTGAACTTCGCCGTCGGCCGGTAACGGTCACGCGATTTGATGATCTTGCCCCAAACGTCCTGAAACAGGTCTTCGGCCGTGTCGCGGTGGCGGCAGAGCCGCAGCAGGTAGCGGTACAGGGCGTCGTTGTGCCGCCGGTAGAGCGTCTCGAAGGCGTCGGCATCACCGTCGCGGTAACGCAGCATCAGCGCACTGTCTTCCGGAGCCGTCTCCATGGCCGCAGCATAGGTCACGGTCGTGGGGCAGGAAAGCGCGGTGCTGCTGGACAGGGGTTTCACGGCGATCATGCCCCGGTTAAACGCGCCCGGGGCTCCGTCAGGGTCAATCGCGGCAAAAAAAAGCTTGCGCGATGTTCCGTTAGTGTTATAGTTAACTACAACACTAATTCACTTACCGGCCCGCAGGGCCGAACACGGATCCCGCATGTTGCAATTACTGACAACTGGAGCTTTCAACCGGGTGGCCAGCCTGGTACTGCTGACCCTGATGGTGCTGGCATTGATTGCGAGCCCGTCCGCCGCTTCCTGGCTGCAGGACGCATCCCCGCCTGCGGCCGGAGCGGACCCGGCGGTACCGCTGCGCGGCGATCATGATTTCCGTCACGAAGGCGAGTAATGAAGCGACGGACTTGCGCCGGCCCCGACGCGGGCCGGCGCCTTTTTATGCAGCGTGTTTGTATGATTGACGCCGAGCTGGCACCCCTTGACCGGAAGGATTATGGATCCGAAATGGAATGACGATCAGCCGATTTATCGGCAATTGCGCGACCGTGTCGTTGCAATGATTCTGGAGGGCGTGCTGTCCGACGGCGATGCATTGCCGTCGGTGCGCAATGTCGCCGCGGAATACCGGCTGAACCCGCTAACCGTGTTGAAGGGCTACCAGGAACTCGTCGATGAAGGGCTGGTGGAGAAAAAACGCGGGCGCGGCATGTTTGTCAATGACGGCGCGCGCAAACAATTGATCATCGACGAACGCAAGCGCTTTGTCGAAACCGAGTGGCCCCGCGTCGTCGAGACGATCGAGCGGTTGGAGCTCGATGTCGAAGCACTGTTGAAAGATGCCGGCAAAAGGACTGGGGAATGACAACAACAAGCCTGGTGACCGCCCGTAATGTGACCAAGACGTTTGGCGACGTGCGCGCTGTCGATAATGTCAGTTTCTCGATCGATGAGGGCAAGATCCTCGGCCTGATCGGCCCGAACGGCGCGGGCAAGACGACCCTGCTGAAAGCGGTCCTCGGGTTGACGGATTGCGAGGGAGAGCTGTCCGTGTTGGGCCTGGATCCGTTTCGCCAGCGCAAGCAGCTGATGCAGAACATCTGTTTCATCGCCGACGTCGCCGTGCTGCCGCGCTGGATACGGGTCGCACAGCTGCTCGATTTCGTCGAGGCCACGCATCCGAACTTCAGCCGCAAGCGCTGCGAGGAACTGCTCGGGCAGACGAAGATCAGGTCGACGTCGAAGGTTCGCGAGTTATCGAAGGGCATGGTGACGCAACTGCACCTGTCCATCATTACCGCGATCGATGCCAAGCTGCTGGTTCTCGACGAACCGACGCTCGGGCTCGACATCATTTTCCGCAAGGAGTTCTACAGCAACTTGGTGAACGACTACTTCGACGGGAAGCGAACAATCCTCATTACGACGCATCAGGTCGAAGAAATCGAGAACCTGCTGACCGATATCATGTTCATCCATGAGGGACGCATCGTGCTGGAGTCGCCGATGGAAGGTATTGCCGACTCTTACGTCGAGCTATTGACGTCGGGTGAGAACCTGGCAAAGGCCCGGGGCTTCGGGCCCATCGCGACACGCGAGGTATTCGGCAAGTCGGTGCTGCTGTACGAGAACGTCGACCGCAACAACCTTAAAGGGCTCGGCGAATTGCACACGCCGTCCGTGGCCGACCTGTTCGTCGCGAAGATCAAGGGGGCACAGGCATGATCGGACACCAGCTGGCACTGATCCGGCGCGAGATCTGGGAGCATCGCGCCATTTATGTCACGCCGTTTGTTATCGCGATCGTCGTCACGTTGCTGACACTGACCGGCCAGGTTTCCATCTCGGCCTTCGGCGACGCGGTAGACCTCGCGATCGTCGGCGCATCGAACGTCGATGCCGTGCATCGTCGCATGGTGCTGACCGGTATCCTGAGCGTCGTGACCTCGGTCTTCGCATTCGGTGCCTGGATCGTGACCGTTTTTTACAGCCTCGATGCGCTGTATGCCGAGCGCAAGGACAAGAGCATACTGTTCTGGCGTTCGCTGCCGATCACCGACGCAGAGACTGTCGTTTCCAAGCTGGTTACCGCGCTGCTGGTCATTCCACTGGTCTCGCTCGGCGCGGTCATGCTCACCCAGCTCGCGATTCTTGTACTTTTTGGCCTGTGGGTCATGATGCAGGGAGGCGATGCGGGCCACCTCGTCTGGTCCTCGGCACCACTGATGGATCTGTGGCTCGCCGGGCTGCTGCTCGCGATCGCGATGCCGTTGTGGCTGTCGCCGTTCGTCGGCTGGTTCCTGTTCGTGTCGGCGTTCACGAAACGCTCGCCGCTCTTGATGGCATTCCTGCCTATTCTCATCCTGCCGATGCTGGAGCGCATGTTCCTGCGGTCGCACTACCTGTACGACGCGATATTCGAACGCTCATTCAAACCTCCGATCGCAAACATCGAAACGCTGATTCGCTTCGACGAATCGGATTTCCGCTTGGGTGAGGATGCGATCAGTATCGTCTCGAGCCTCGACATGGTGCGCTTCGTCACCAGCCCGTCGCTGTGGGCCGGCATCATCGTCTGCGGCCTGCTGGTGACGGCGGCGATCTACGTGCGGCGCTACCGGGACGAGAGTTACTAGCCGACAACATAAGCGGTCAACTGCGGGCCCGGTGACAATGACGACGCGCTATCCCGACGGGCTGCGCGAGATATCGTACTTCTTCAGCTTACCGCGCAGCTGGTCGTAGGTCAGGCCGAGCAGGTCGGCGGCCATGCGCTGATTGTAGCGGGCCCGGTCCATCGCCGCGCGCAGGAATTCCTCTTCCATATCCGCCAGCCGTGCACCGAGGTCCGTCGGTAACAGTGGTGCACGCCGTCGCGGCGCCGGCCTCGCGGTCGTTTCTTCCCTGGCCAGCTTGTACGGCGAATCGAACGGGTCGAACGCGATGTCGGTGATGACGGCGTCCGTCTCGGTCGAGCGATAGACGGATCGCTCGACGGCATTTTTCAATTCGCGGACATTACCCGGCCACGGGTACTTGATCAGCGCCGACGACGCGCGCGGACCGAAACCCGGAAACAGCGGGCGCTTCAGTTCGGCCGCCATGTTGATCGCGAATGCATAGGCGAGCGGCAAGATGTCCTCGACACGCTCCCTGAGCGGCGGGATCGTGATGACGTCGAACGCGAGCCGGTCCAGCAGGTCCTCCCGGAAACGGCCTTCGGCGGCAAGCGCCTTCAGATCGGCGTTCGTCGATCCGACGATGCGCACGTCCACGTTGATCGTGTCGCTGCCGCCGACCCGCTGGATTTCACCGTATTCGATGACGCGCAGGATTTTCTCCTGCATGCGCAGCGAAATCGTTGCCAGCTCGTCGAGAATCAGCGTACCGCCCTCGGCGCGTTCGAAATGGCCGATGTGCGTTCGCGTTGCGCCGGTAAACGCACCGGCTTCGTGGCCGAACAGTTCCGACTCCAGGATGGACTCGGTCAGCGCTGCACAGTTGACCTTGATGACGCGCGACTCCCAGCGGCCGGACAGGTAGTGCAGGCGCGAGGCAATCAGTTCCTTGCCGGTGCCGCGCTCGCCGACGACCAGTACCGGTTTTGACAGCGGCGCCGCGCGGGAGACGTGCTCGAGCATTTCGAGGAACGCCGGCGCCTCGCCAATGATGTTTTGCCGCGGGCGGGTTGCTGACATTGGGCGATTCTCCCGCATGTTGGCTAAAAAAACCATAAGTTGGTTTAAATAACCAAATGCTGCTGCCGCGTCGAGGGCCGCAATTTCGCTTTAATAGCATATAAAACAGAGAGTTAAGGCTTTTCAGGCATTCTGGCACGAATGCTGCAACAAGGGCAGTGACACCCACCACGTTGCAGAGGAATGAGCCATGGGCATTTTCACGAGATTCTCAGACATCGTGAACTCCAACATCAACGCGATTCTCGACAAGGCCGAAGACCCCGAGAAGATCGTGCGATTGATGATCCAGGAAATGGAGGACACGCTGGTCGAAGTGCGCTCGGCGGCCGCAAGGTCGATCGCCGACAAGAAGGACCTGAACCGCAAGCTCGAGTCGCTCGACCGCGAGAAATCCGACTGGGACGACAAGGCCGAGCTCGCCATCCGCAAGGGCCGCGAGGATCTTGCGAAAGCTGCGCTGGTCGAGAAGTCACGCGTCGCCGCCGCCGCCGACAGCGTCAAGCGCGACTACGAGGCGATCGACGAGGGATTGTCGAAACTGAACGAGGACATAGCGCGGCTGGAGGCCAAGCTGGCCGACGCCAAGGCGCGGCAAAAGTCGCTGCTGGCGCGCCACAAGACGGCAAACAGTCGCCTTGCCGCGCGCAAGAAAATTCACGACTACAAGATCGACGATGCGATGGTTCGCTTCGAACAGTACACGCGCCGCATCGATGACGTCGAGGGACGCATTGAAGCCTACGACCTGGGGCTGCCAAAAGACCTGAACCACGAATTCGCCAGCCTCGAGGCCGAAGAATCCGTGCAGTCGGAGCTCGACGCGCTGAAGCGCAGGGTCGCGGCGAATCGTCCGGCCGACGCGGAGTAAACGCCGATGAGCGGACTGGCATCGCTAGCTGTCGTCCTGTTCCTGACGATCGTCGTCCCGCTGATCGTGGTGCTGCATTTCGTCACCAAGTGGAAACAGGGCCGGGAAATTTCGGGCGACGACGAAAAAATGCTCGAGGACCTTTACCTGATGTCGCAGCGCATGGAGGAAAGGCTGCACACACTGGAGCGCATCCTTGACGACCAGCTACCTGAATGGAGGAAAAAGCAATGAGGCAACGCACATGGAACCTGGACCACGGTCCGTTGCGCGGGTTCTACCGCGATCGCGAGAATGGCTGGATTTTCGGTGTGTGCGCCGGCATTGCGGACCGGTTCAACCTGAACCTGGCCGCCGTGCGCGCAATTGCGTTCGTGAGCCTGCTGGTATACACAGTTATGACCGCGCTGCTATACATACTTGCTGTGCTGCTGATCCGCGAAAAACCGCTCGTATACTCGGGTCGCGATACCGAATACGATTTCTGGCGTCGCCACGACGACCGTTGGAGGCACTCATGAGCGAAACGGCATCAACGTTCGAGCGCCGCTATGTACGGAGTTCCGACCGGTCTGTGATCGGCGGCGTTTGCGGCGGACTCGCGGACTACTTTGGATTTAATCTCAAGGTCACTCGGGCGCTCGCAATCGTTGGTTTCATCATCAACCCGCTGCTTGCAACGCTGGCGTACATCGCGATCGTCGTGCTGGTGCCGGCCAAGTCCACCGTGGAGTCACCGCCACGCGTCGACCAGGAGTTCAGGAAGTCATTGCGCTCCTCGCCGTCGAAGACGATGAGTGACGTTCGACGCCGCTTCCAGTCACTGGACCGGCGTCTGGCGGCACTGGAGAAATACATTACCTCATCGCGATATAACCTCGACCGGGAGTTTCGCGACCTCGAGAACAAATAGTCGGCGCCAGCAACGCCTAGGGGAGTCCGGGTATGAATAATTTGTTTTTCGTCGTCTGCATCGTCGCGATCGGCTGCGCTACCGCTGTGATCCTAAATTACCTGGAAGCGAAGAAGGCGGCGGGGAGCAAGCACGCCGATATCGACGAAACGCTGGCACAAATGGATGCGCTGGAGGAGCGCGTGCGCGTCCTCGAGCGCATCGTCACGGAAAACAAGATCGATCTCAAACAGGAGATCGACAGACTCTAGGAACCGGCGCTGCTGGGTCAGCGCCCGGCACGATTACTCCGAGTTCGCCTTGTAAGCGCGCACCTCTTCGTTAAAACGCGCGGCCACCGTTTCCATTTCCTCGACCGCGGCATTGTGCTTCTTGATCAACGCAGCCGCGCGAACCTCGCGCTCCTCTTCGGTGATGTCCGTCATCGACGCGAGCGTATCTTTTTCTTCCTTGTCGATGCAGGCGAGGTATGCGTCCATCGACGCCATATAGTCCTTTACAGCCCGCTGTCCGGCGATCATCTCGTCCTTGGAGGCCGTTGCGCCGTTCGGAATCTCGATGCGCTGCGGATAATCGCAGGCAAGGGCGAGCGGCATTGAAAACATAAGGGATACGATTGCAAGGCTGAGTAGTCTGGTCATGGATTCTGCTTCGTCTGGCGGCCGAGGCCGGTTTCGAGGGAGCGCACTATTCTAATGAGACAGGCAGGCGGAGTGAAGACCAAATCCGTCGAGCCGTTCAGCTGCCGTTCAGGCAAACAGGGCGCGGTGTTCGTCGGTGCCTTCGACCTGGGCCAGCAGCAGCTCGAGGTAATTGTCGGAACTCATCGGGTCGCCAAACAGCAGGCCCTGGGCAAACGTGCAGCCAATCGACTGCAGGAACGCCAGCTGGTTCTCGGTTTCGACACCCTCCGCGACCACATCCATATTCAGATTCTGGCCCATTTGCACAATCGTGCTGACCAGCGTCGCGTCGTCGGGATTGGTCGAGACATGGCGCACGAACGACTTGTCAATTTTCAGCGTGCTTATCGGGAACTGCTGCAGCGCGCTCAGTGACGAATACCCGGTGCCGAAATCGTCGATTGCCAGGTGCAGCCCCAGTGCATAAAGCTGGTCGAGCAGCTGGATCGTGCGCTCGGTGTTCTCCATCAGCGTCGTCTCGGTAATCTCGAGCTCCAGCGACGTCGGCGACACCTCGTAGCTGCGCATGATGGAACTGATACGTTGCGTAAAGTTGCGCTGCCGCAATTGCTTCAGCGACAGGTTGACTGATACCCGGCCGGGAGACGACACCGAGCGTTGCCAGTAGCGAAAATCCTCGCAAACCTTGTCGAGCACCCATTCGCCAATTTCGATGATGAGGTTGGTTTCTTCTGCGATCGGGATAAAGTCCGACGGCAAGATGATGCCGCGCTCCGGGAGTTCCCAGCGAACCAGCGCCTCGGCACCGGAAACTTCGCCGGTTTCCAGGTTGTACTTTGGCTGGTAGTGAACCAGCAGCTCGTCGCGCTCGAAGGCGCGCTTCAGCTTGCTTTTTGTCATCAGGCGTTCGACGCCGGCTTCATTCATTTCCGGCAGGTAATAGGAGTGTATGTTGCCGCCGTTCTTTTTCGAGTGATACAGCGCGGCATCTGCGTTGCGAATCAGGTCTATGACGTTCGAGGCGTCACTCGGGTAGAACGCAATGCCCATACTGGCCGTCATGAATACCTCGTGCCCCTGCACGAAGAACGGGTCCGCGAGACGTGCCAGTACATGGCTTGCGAGGGCATCGGTTTTCTCGCGGCCCGATGCATCCGAGCTGGCGCCGTCGACGATGACCGCAAATTCGTCACCGGCCAGACGTCCGATAATCGAGTGTTCCGGCAGGCACTCGGTCAGCCGGTCCGCGACGGTCTCGAGTGTCGTATCGCCCGCCAGGTGGCCGAACGTGTCGTTAATTTCCGTGAAGTGATCGAAATCAAAGTAAAACAGCCCCAGCGAGCGACGATTGCGCCGCCCGCGGGCGATGGCGCGCTGCAAGAGGTGCTGAAACTGCATGCGGTTCGGAACTTTGGTCAACGCATCGATTCGTGCGAGGTAGCGGATGCGCTGTTCGGCCCGTCGCC
>JBFIQH010000034.1:0-18941 GCA_041609735.1 Woeseiaceae bacterium
AACCTTGACTGCGGCCGTCAATCGCATCCGCTTCCAGCAAGGTTTGTCTGACTGTTTCCGCGGCGGGCTCGAGCGCTCCGGACGCTGGCGTAGTGTTATCGAAGCCGAGTTCGCGGCTCTCGGCGTGCCTGCGGAACTCGCTGCGCTGCCGCACGTCGAGTCTTCCTATAATCCGGACGCCCGTTCACACGTCGGCGCGTCCGGCATCTGGCAGTTCACGCGCAGCACGGCACGCCGTTACATGCGGGTCGATCACGTGCTCGACGAGCGCAACGACCCTTACGCAGCGACCCGCGGTGCCGGTCGCCTGCTGGCCTACAACTATTCCATCACCGGCAACTGGCCGATGGCGATCACCGCCTACAATCATGGCCTCGCCGGGGTCCGCCGGGCAATGCGCCAATTTGGCGATACTGCTTACGTCGATATTCTGCGCAACTACAAAGGGCGGACGTTCGGGTTCGCATCACGTAATTTCTACGTTGCATTCCTGGCGGCGATGAAAGTCGACCAGGATCCGCAACGGTATTTTCCCGGCGTAAAAGGGGAGCCGGAACTGCGCTACGAGGAAGTCGAGCTGACCGGCTACATCCCGGCGAGCGAACTTGCGAAGTCACTCGGCGTCACTGCCGACGAAATCCGCCGCCACAACCCGGCTCTGCAGGCCACGATTCTCGCGGGCAGCAAACATTTGCCGAAAGGCTACCGGCTACGGTTCCCGGCCGGTGCGGTACAGGACGACCTGCCGACGCTGCTTGCGGCTATACCGGATTCGGCGTGGGCGTCGAAGCAATTGCCGGACATGTTCCACACCGTGGCGCGTGGCGATACCCTGTCGCAGATCGCCGAGGAGTACGACACGCGGGTGTCGACGCTGGTCGCATTGAATGGCCTCGACAGTCGCCACCGCATCCGTGCCGGCCAGCGCCTGCGGCTGCCGGCGGCTGGTCCGGTCCCGGGCAGCGTCGCCGCGGCACCGCCACCGGCCGCCGAACCCGAGGTGGTCGCCAGCGTCGTCGACGCTCCGGTGGACCTGCAGCCGGTTATCGAGGAAGTGACGCCGGCAACGATGACGGCAGGACCGTCACCCGACGCCGAGCCGGCGGTGCAAACCGCTTTGCTGTCGGACCCGAGCGACTACAGTGTTGCCGACGATCGTACGATCGAGGTACAGCCGCTGGAAACGCTGGGCCATTTTGCCGACTGGCTCGGCATTCGTACCCAACGCCTGCGCGACATCAACGGGCTTGCGTTCCGCACGCCGGTCGAAGTCGGCCAGCGCATCAAGCTCGAGTTCGCCGATGTCGATGCCGCCGAATTCGAAGGCCGGCGCGTCGACTATCACCGCGTACAGCAAGATCGCTATTTTCGAGAACACGTCATTGCGGGCGTTGCCGAGCACGAGATCAGGCGCGGCGAATCGGTATGGATACTGTCGCTCAGGCAATATGGCGTGCCGATCTGGCTGTTCCGCCAATACAACCCGGAGCTGGACCTGCAAAACATTCGCCCCGGCATGACGGTACGCTTCCCGGTACTCAAAGACAGCGATCGCAACTGATGCGGATACACATCGCGCAAACGCTTGTTCGCCTCGCGCCGATGATATTTGTTGCGATTGCCGCCGGCGCCTGGTTCGACGACGTGCAGGGTGGCGGTCCCTGGGTGTTGCGAAACCTGTTGCCGCTCGTGCTGCTCGTCGCACTCGCCGCGATGACGTTATTGCGTGGCGACGGGCGCTGGACCGGCTCGGGCTGGCGCTTGCCGCTTGGCGTTCTTGGATTTGCGATACCGGCGCTGGGGCTATCCTGCTACCTGCACTATGCCTACTCGGTCAATCTCGACGGCATGTTCGATGACGGCCCCGGACAACTCTTTCGCTTTTTGCCGCTGTACACCACAGTCGCGGGGGGCATTGGTTTCGCGATCGGCTGGATCGTCGGTCGCAACGTCGTGTGACCTGTGCCGTTTGTCGCAACCTCGAGTTTTGATAGTCTACCGGCCATGATATACGCCGCAAACGAACGCCGAGTGCGTGTCGCGTACCGTCTCTTTGCCGGGATCGCGGCAATACTGCTGGTCGGGGCAGCGCAGCCCGTCGCCGAGGGCAGCGCGTCCGAGTTCCCGGTTGCGGACCTCGTGATCGTCGAGAAGTCCAAGCGCAAGCTGCATCTCGTCAAGGATGGGGAAGCATTTCGCACGTTCACGATCGCGCTCGGCATCCGGCCGATCGGCGACAAGACCCAGGAAGGCGACTTTCGCACGCCGGAAGGCCGCTACCTGCTCGACAGTCGCAATCCCAACAGCGAGTATTTCCTGTCTATACACGTGTCGTACCCGAACCAGGCGGATCGTCTGGAAGCCAACCGGAATGGCGTTGACCCCGGAGGCGCGATCATGATTCACGGTCAGCCGAACGAACCCTCGCAATCCGAGACTTACTATCGCACGCAGGACTGGACGAACGGCTGCATCGCCGTCTCCAACTCGGACATGATCGACATCTGGCTGATGACGGGCGAAAACACGCCGATTGAAATCCGCCCCTGAAGCGGCCCTGACGAGGCAAGAACAACGATGAATTTTATTACCGGAGGCGGCTCCGTCGATGCCGAGGTCTGGCCGGAAGGCAGCCTTGAAGTCCTGTCACAAGTTGAGGCAGACCGCTTGCGCTCCAGCGGCGAGGGAGGACTGTATCCGTTGCTGCGGCGCTGCATGCTGGCCGTGCTGAATTCCGGCAGCGACACCGACGATGCACGCGAAGTCCTCGCACGCTACCGGGACTTTGACATCGCGTTCCTGCAGCAGGATCGCGGCCTGAAGATTTCGCTGACCGCAGCGCCGGCTCATGCATTTGTCGACGGCAAGATGATACGCGGCACGCGTGAACTCTTGTTCGCAGTGCTGCGCGACATCGTCTTTACCAGCAACGAGATTACCGGCGACCCGCGTTTCGATACGGACAGTGCCAACGGCACGACCAACGCCGTGTTTCACATCGTGCGTAATGCGCGCCTCCTGACGCTGCCGGCCGCAGTCAATCTGGTCGTGTGTTGGGGAGGGCACGCCATCAGCCGCCGCGAGTACGATTACACGAAGCTCGTCGGCTACGAGCTCGGCCTGCGCGGCCTGAACGTCTGCACGGGCTGTGGGCCGGGCGCGATGAAAGGGCCGATGAAAGGCGCCACGATCGGCCACGCCAAGCAGCGAATTCGCGATGGGCGCTACATCGGCATCACCGAGCCCGGCATCATTGCCGCGGAGTCGCCGAACCCGATCGTCAACTCGCTGGTCATCATGCCGGACATGGAAAAACGACTGGAGGCCTTCGTGCGCGTTGGTCACGGCATTGTCGTTTTTCCCGGAGGCGTTGGCACCGCCGAAGAAATTCTTTACCTGCTCGGTGTGCTGCTGCACCCGGACAATGCGGACTTGCCGATGCCGATGATCATGACCGGACCGAAAAGCGCGGAGCCGTACTTTCGCCAGATTGACGAGTTCGTCGGCAAGACGCTGGGCGAGCGGGCACAGAGCCGTTATTCGATCGTCATCGACGACCCGCAGACCGTCGCGTGCAACATGCTGGCGTCGCTCGACGAGGTCCGTGCGTTTCGAACCCGGCATGGTGATGCGTATTACTACAACTGGCGCCTGACGATCGACCGGGCTTTCCAGAAGCCATTCACGGCGACGCACGATTCGATGGCGGCTCTCGACTTGTCGAAGGATCTGCCGGTCCACGAGCTGGCGGCGAACCTGCGGCGGGTTTTCTCGGGCATCGTTTCGGGCAACGTGCGCGAGGATACGGCCGCCGACATCGAGAAACACGGTCCGTTCGAGATCGACGGGTCTGCGGAAATCATGGCGTTGCTCGACAGCTTGTTGCAGGCCTTCGTCGCGCAGAAGCGCATGAAGATCGCGAGTGACGACTACACGCCGTGCTACCGCATTAAGTAAAAAGCTTTATAAGATATTGATTGAAAAAAGGAAAACGCTGATCTGAATCGTGATGCAGTTCCTGTGATTTCGGGCGCCGGGAACTTAACATTTGCTCAAAGGAATGACCGAGGCAGCCCGATGCAGGACAGCAAGCATGCCAAGTGGGTCGACGACCACAGGGAAGAGGGTACGTCGACTTCAAGCGCCAAGACCGACAGTGACGACGCCAGCGATGCCATTGCCCCGGTCGAACCGGCGGCGAACGACGCCGATGGTTGGCAGCAATATCGACACTGGATTTCCAAGGCGCCGGCACCGCGCGGTCGTCGCGTCGGTATCGATCCATCGCTGTATACCTGGAAGGGCTACCGGTCCTGGACGGAGCAGGTGAAACGCAATTGGACCGACGAAACCGGCGATTCCGATTAACGAGCCAACGGTCCCTGAATCGACAAGAACGCGCCCGTTGAGGCGCGTTTTTTTTGGCGCGAATTTCATTTGACGAAATGCGGACCACGTCGCATGAAAAAACGGTACTACGTCTGGTTTTCGCGCATTGCAGCGCCCGGTCCGGCGCCCCGGCAATAAGCTGTGATCTACCTCACGGAGGCTCGCGAAGCGCGTGACTATAGTGTCACCAGGCTCCAACAAATGGATTTGAACGACGCTGATGTCACGCAAGCACAAGGAAATCGAGTCGCCCACGGCTACGTTGAAAGACGAATTCACGCGGCAACGCTGGGAGCTGTTTCACCGCGCCATTCGGCACGCTAAACAATCGAACAACGAGGCCTTGCTCGAGGCCGATGGCCAGTCGCGGGAAGGCGGTAACTCCGGTCCGCTTCTGTCAATCGTTCGCTAATAACGCTATGGAGCGCCTCGCACAATACTGGGACGATCTCGACGACTTGCTCGGCCTCGTCGCGCTGTGTGCCGAACGCATCCGCCGTTTCATGCTTTTCCTGCTCTGCACGGCAACGTTTTTTGCTGCCGTTTACGCGGGCATGATGATTGCGCTGCAGGACCCGCCGCTGGCGCTGGCAATCGTGACCATCCTGCTGGTCTTCCTGATGTACCGCTCGGTAACGTCGCCGCGCATGGCCGCCGCGGGCTCCTGAGGCCGCACCGGCCCCGCTAATAATCCCCGCTGGCCCTTGAAATAGGGGGGCGAGCCCCTATCGTTTCCTGCTTCCAGGGCAAGAAATCGGGGATCCAAGCGTGACAGCAACCAGTGAGGCGCGAGCCGGCGCCGAAACCCACGGGTTCCAGACCGAGGTGCGTCAGCTCCTCAAGCTGATGATTCACTCGCTCTACAGCAACAAGGAAATCTTTCTGCGCGAGCTGATATCGAATGCATCGGACGCTGCGGACAAGCTGCGATTCGAGGCGCTCGCGGAGCCCGCATTGCTTGCAGACGACCCCGATCTCGGCATCCGTATCGAGACCGACAAGGAAGCAGGCACGATCGCGGTTATCGATAACGGTATCGGTATGTCGCGCGACGAGCTCGTCAGCAACCTCGGCACTATCGCGAAGTCGGGTACGGCCGAGTTTCTTGGGTCGATGACAGGTGACGCGAAAAAAGACGCGCGCCTGATCGGCCAGTTCGGTGTCGGCTTTTATTCCGCGTTCATCGTTGCGGACAAGGTGACCGTCGATACGCGCCGCGCCGGCCTCGAACCCGATGCCGGCGTGCGGTGGGAATCGGATGGCCAGGGCGAGTTCACGGTCGAGACGATCGATCGTGTCGAGCGCGGCACGCGTGTCACGCTGCATCTGAAGAAGGACGAAAAAGAGTTCGCCGAGCCTTATCGCGTCGAATCGCTGATACGCAAGTACTCCGATCATATTGCATTTCCGGTCACGCTGGATGCCGGCGATGACGAGGACGTCAAGGTCGTCAATTCGGCAACCGCGCTGTGGACGCGCTCCCGGACCGAGGTCAAGGACGACGAATACAAGGAGTTCTACAAGCACCTGTCGCACGATTTTTCGGATCCGCTGTGCTGGAGCCACAATCGGGTCGAGGGCAAGCGTGAATACACGAGCTTGCTGTACATCCCCTCGACACCGCCGTTCGACCTTTGGAACCGGGAAGCGCCGCGCGGACTCAAGCTGTATGTGCAGCGGGTTTTCATCATGGACGATGCCGAGCAGTTTTTGCCGCTGTACCTCAGGTTCGTCAAAGGCGTCGTCGATTCATCCGACATGCCGCTGAATGTGTCGCGTGAGCTGCTGCAGCAGAACCCGGACCTCGCCGCCATGCGCAGCGCGCTGACGCGCCGTGTCCTCGACATGCTCGCAAAATTGGCAAAGAATGAAGCCGAAGACTATGCAAAATTCTGGTCGGGCTTCGGCAACGTGCTGAAAGAAGGTCTGGTCGAGGACCATGCCAACAAGGACAGGATTGCGAAGCTGCTCCGGTTTGCATCGACTCACGATACGAGCGGTGCGCAGTCGCAATCGCTCGACGACTATGTCGCGCGTGCCAAAGCTCGAGAAGGCGGCTCGAAGCAGGACAGCATCTACTATCTCCTCGGTGACAACTACGCAACGGCGGCCTCGAGCCCGCATCTCGAGAAACTTCGCAACAAGAACATCGAAGTTCTGTTGCTGACCGATCCTATCGACCCGTGGGTCGTCGACCATCTGTCGGAATACGACGGCATGAAGCTCGCCGACGTGGCCCGGGATTCGCTCAGCCTGCCCGACGGCGACGGCAAGATGACACAGGACGCGATCAACGACGAACACAAGCCGCTGCTGAAGAAGATTCGCAAGATCCTGAAAGACCGGGTCGCAACCGTCAATGCCAGCCAAAGGCTGATAGACTCACCCGCCTGTGTCGTGGCCGCGGCCGACGAGCTGAGCCCACAGCTGAAGCGCATGCTTGAGGCAAGCGGCCAGAAGGTGCCTGCGTCGAAGCCGATCCTCGAAATCAACATCGAACACCCGCTGGTCACCCGGCTTGCGGCACAAAAGGACAACGAGCGCTTTGCCGAGTTGGCCAATATCGTGCTCGACCATGCGCTGCTGGCCGACGGTTCACAGCTCGACAACCCGGCGGAATACGTGCGCCGCATGAACCAGCTGCTGCTCGAGATGGGCGCCGCACAGACAGCGGCCTGACGTGTCCGCTACGGAGATTGAGGAACAGGCAAATGACCGGCACGAAACCGAATGACGACGAGCTGCGCCGAAAACTGACGGACGAGCAGTACCGCGTAACGCAGCAACAGGGCACCGAACGCGCATTCACCGGCCGCTACGTCGACCACAAGGCCGATGGCCGTTACCATTGCGTCGTTTGCGACGCGCCACTGTTCTCGTCAGAGCACAAGTACGACTCGGGTTCCGGCTGGCCCAGCTTCTGGCTGCCGCTCGCCGGCGATGCGGTTACCGTCCGGACCGACGAGAGTCACGGCATGATTCGCGAAGAAGTCGTCTGCAGCCAGTGTGGCGCACATCTCGGGCACGTCTTCGGGGACGGGCCGCAGCCTTCGGGTTTGCGCTATTGTATCAATTCTGCCTCGCTCGACTTCAGCGACAAAAAGTAGCGGCAGGCATCTTGCCGATCCGCCTCGAAAAAGGAAGATTCATGAATTACCGATTGCTCATGCCACTCGTCGTGTTACTGCCGTTGCTCGGCGCCTGTTCGAAAGACGCTGAACCGGTTGCAGAGCCGGCGGCGGACGCGGCTGCAACGGATGCGTCCGGACTGGGGATTCGCAAGATCAGGAACGGCTACGGACGTTCCGCCCAGCCCGGTGACTACGTCACGGTGCATTACACCGGTTGGCTCTACGACGAATCAGCGCCGGACAATCGCGGCGAAAAATTCGACAGTTCGGTCGACCGCGGCCAGCAGTTCCAGTTCCCGCTCGGTGAAGGTCGCGTCATCAAAGGCTGGGACCAGGGCGTCCAGGGCATGCTGGTCGGGGAGACACGCGAGCTGATCATTCCGCCGGAACTGGCTTATGGTGAGCGCGGCGCCGGCGGCGTCATTCCGCCCGGTGCGACCCTGGTCTTCGAGGTCGAGCTGTTCAACGCGGAGTCGCCGGGCGGCGAATAGCTATCCGTCGCTGCCGGAAGGCAGCACAAGTTGCAGCTCGATGCGGCGATTCTTCGCGCGGCCGCTGCGGGTACCGTTGTCGGCTATCGGTCGGGATGACCCGCGTCCCTCTACCCTGATCCGGTCTGCCCGAACCCCGCCCTGCAGCAGGTAGTCGGCGACCGACTGTGCCCGGCGCCGGCTGATGTGCATGTTGAAGCTTTCATCGCCGATCGAGTCGGTGTGGCCGATGACAACGATCGTCGCGCGCGGGCAATTGCGAGCGAAGTTGATGATGCGATCCAGCGCGGCGTGCGCTGCCGGCCGCAACTCGTGGCCCTGCAGCCCGAAGGTGATGTCAGGTTCGTCGATCGCGTCAAAGATTCGCCGGCAAAGCGCATCGTCGTCGACGTTGCTCATGTCGGCCTCGGCGTACGCCGCCGCGCCCTGAGTGATCATCAGCAGTAAATAGACCAGCGGCCACCGACGGCGCGAACGCCGTGTGCGGGTCATTCCGGGCCGTCGGGCGGCAGCGTGAGCTCCCGCGCCTGGCCGATCCAGTCCTCGCGGTAGATGCGCGATCGAAAGCCGCGCAGACGATTGGCGACCCTGTCGATGTCGTATTCGCTCAGTTCGGCAATCTGCTGCAGCCGCACGATGCCGAGTTCGTTCAGGGTCTTCTCGATCGCCGGTCCTATACCCTTTATTCGTTTCAGGTCATCGCGCAGGTGATCGGCGGGAATCGTCATTGAAGCTGCGCTGACATTCATCGTATCGTTCGAGGCGTTGAGCCCGTCGGACAATGCGTCCGGGCCGACGGATTCGACGCGGGTTTCGTCGCTGTTTATCGCCGTCTCCAGCAGATTGATCGTGTCACGGGCGTCGGCCAGCTCCCGCTCCAGCCGCTCGGCATCGGCATTGCGCTCGCGAAATTTTTCGATCAGCGGCGGCAATCGCTTTTGCCAGCTTTCGATTTCGCGACTGAGCTTGAAGATCTTTTCATCTTTCTCTGCCAGCGCCGTCTGCAGGGAGTTGTCGGTAACGGACAGGCCACGCATGTCCGTTTCGAGCTGGCGTTTTTTTTCCGCCAGGTCGTCGAGGTCGCTGCGTACCCTATCGTTTTCCCGCTGCAGGTCGTCGCAACGATCCTCGGATTCCTTCAGCGCGCTTGCAAGGTTTACGGCCCGTTTGCTGGCGTCCTCGTTCGAGGCGCGAAACTGGCTGACCTGCTCCATCAGGGCCCTGTTCTGTTCGATGAGGCGCGCATGTTCGGTACGCTGTGCCTCCAGCTGCTCCTGCCAGCCGGCATTGATCAAGGATTTTTCGCGACGGCTGCGTTTGCCACGAACGATCCAGCCGGCAAGAAGACCGACAATGATGCCGGCGGTCGCGATAAGGACATGAAGTGTCGTTACAGTAGGCATTCGTCGGGCCGGCGATTGGTCAAATTGACGATCAGCGTCATGATGCCAGCCGCAGCTGATCCATTTCGTCGATGACGTCGCGGATTTGCTGTACCGCCCAGTCGATGTCCTGTTTGCTGATGCAAAGCGGTGGCGCGAGGCGAACGACCGTTTGGTGTGTTTCCTTGCTCAGCAGGCCCCGTTCCATCAGTGCTTTGCAGACGTCGCGTGCCCTGCCGAGAGCTGGCTCAATCTCGACGCCAACGAACAGGCCGCGACCGCGAACGTCGCTGATCAGGGGGCTCGAAATCTTGCGGAGTTCAGCGAGCAGGTAATCGCCCATCGTCCGGCTTCGTTCGCTGAGGTTTTCGTCGACGAGTATCTGCAGCGCCTCGAGTCCGACGGCGGCGCCAAAGGGATTGCCACCGAAGGTGCTGCCATGGTCCCCTGGCGTGAACACCTCCATGACGTCGCGGCGAGCGAGGAACATCGACACCGGCAAAATACCGCCGCCCAGCGCCTTGCCGAGTATCAGTCCGTCCGGCTTGACGTTTTCATGTTCGCAAGCGAGCAATTTGCCGGTACGGCCGAGGCCGGTCTGAATTTCGTCGGCGATCAGCAGCACGTTGTGTTTTCGGCACAGCTCGGCTGCGGCTCGCAGATAGCCATCGGGCGGCATAACGATACCGGCTTCGCCCTGAATCGGCTCGACCAGGAATGCGGCAGTATGGTCGCTGATCGCGGCTTCGAGCGCGTCGATGTCGCCGTAGTCGACAAGGCGGAAGCCGGGCGGGAACGGCCCGAAGCCATGCTGGTACTGCGGCTCATCGGACATCGCGACGATCGCAATCGTCCGGCCATGGAAGTTGCCGGTGCAGGCAATGATCTCAGCCCGGTCATCCGGCACGTGCTTGACGGTGTAGGCCCACTTGCGGGCCGCCTTGATCGCGGTCTCGACCGCCTCGGCGCCGGTGTTCATCGGCAGTGCCATATCCTGGCCCGTCAGTTCGCAGGCGCGTTTCAGGAACGGTCCCAGCTTGTCGGTGTGGAAAGCCCGCGACACGATCGTCAGCTCGGCGACCTGTTTTTGCACGAGGCTTACGAGTCGCGGGTGTGCATGACCATGGCTGACTGCCGAGTAAGCACTCATCATGTCGAGGTATTTCTTGCCGTCCTCGTCCCAGACGAAAACGCCTTCGCCTCGTGTCAGGACAACCGGCAGGGGGTGGTAGTTCTGCGCGCAGTACTGCGTTTCGAGATCGATGCTCCGGCTCATGCCCTTCCCCGACAACGCGGCCGTAACCTTGCCGCGGCAATCAAAAGATCTATAAGATCAAAATATTACAGCAATTCCTGTCGCGCCGGCCAGATCACATCTATGCCCAAGCCACCGCTCGTCGAAAACCTGTTTATCGAAGGACCCGCCGGTCGGCTCGAGTCCGTGCTCGAAGTGGAGCCGGACGACGCACCACGCGGAGCTGCTGTCGTGCTGCATCCGCATCCGCAGCATGGCGGCACGATGCACAACAAGGTTGCGCACACGCTGGCACGCGGCTTCGTGCGCCTCGGGTTTGCCACGCTCAGGTTCAATTTTCGGGGCACGGAGCTGAGCGATGGGATTTACGATGACGGGCGTGGTGAGCTCGACGATGCGCTTGCCGCGATGGACTGGATGCGGGAGCGCTATCCGGATGTACCGTTCTGGCTGGGCGGCTTTTCGTTCGGTGCGGCAATCGGTATCCGCGCAGCCATCGCGCAGCCGGTGGACGGCCTGATCAGCATTGCGCCGGCGGTTTATCGCTTCGCGGCGGGTCTCGATAACCAGCCGGAGTGCCCATGGCTGATCGTGCAGGGCGACCAGGACGAGCTGGTTGCAATCGATGAAACCGTCGCCTGGGTGGACAGCCTTGCGCCGGGCCCGGAGCTGCTCGTGCTGCCTGGTGCAGAACATTTTTTCCACGGTCGGCTGGTCGAGCTGCGCGCAGCGGTTTCCGGCTTCGTTGAGAGAGAACGTTAACGGCGTCTGTCGTGTTGCCGGTCGCGGCCCAAAAAAAAGCCGGGGCTCGCCCCGGCTTTGTTTGTCGAATCCGATTCAAGGATCAAACCATGTCTTTCAGACCCTTCAGCACGGTGGCCTTGACGACCTTCGTCGCAGGCTTGGCTTTGAACATCATTTCCTCGCCCGTGAACGGGTTGACGCCCTTGCGAGCCTTCCGTGCGGGTTTCTTCACGACGCGCAGCTTCAATAGGCCGGGAATGGAAAACATGCCCGGGGCGCCACGACCGCCAAGATTCTTTTTGATCTGACCATTCAGCGATTCGAAAACCGCGGCCACGTCCTTGCGCGTCAGACCGGTGTCTTCAACGATCTTTGCGTAGATTTCTGACTTGGTCGGTGGCTTGTTGGTATTTGCTGCCATGAAAAAGTAACTCCTGGTTAGTGAACATGCCGTGTCGAACGGTTCTGTAACGAACAATTCGACAGGTCTTTGATTAAAGGGAATGGGCTTCACGCCCGCCTCAAAAGCAGCGCGACGATAGCACATGTCGGCGGGCGGCAAAACCGGAAACCCGCTAAAAAACAGGGTTTTTTTCGAATTTCTTGTCAGTCGGTGTAAAACTGGCGCTGAAAACGAACCTGTGATGCCTGCTCGGCGCCTTCGGGAGTCACGGTGATATCGAAGTTCAGCGTTTCACGGTTCGCGACCGGCGTGGTGCCAATGTAGTAAATCGCCGGTGGTTCGCCCGGTTCATCGATACGACGCATCGGAACGTTTTTCAGCTGGCCGGTCAAGTTGACGGTCCTGACAGAGACCGCACCAGGAATCGATATGCCGTCCGCTTCGCGGATGATCGATACGTTCAGCATCGCGCGGTTTTTACTGCGTGCAATGTTGTACGCATTGGCGACCTCCGGCGGCAACTGGTCCGTCGACTGCGCATTGAAATGCACGATCCAGTCGCCGATGTCTTTCGAGGTCGAATGGGCAGGCTGCGCCTGCGGCACTGTCGCGTCGTCACCGGGCCCGCCGCAGGCTGCCAGCAGGCCGAATGTCGATAATGTGATCAGCACTGTTCTTGGAATCATGATGCTCGTCTCCCCGAGATCCGGCTCTTTCCCCCCCCGGCGGTCCGGCCAGGCAGCCAAACTATAGCATTCAAATTGGCAGCTGTTTCAGTCCGGCGAGCAATATCGATGCCGCCGTCAGCAGGATAATTGCGAACACCGGTGAAATGTCGAGGCCGCCGATCGGCGGAACGATACGCCTAAATGGGCGTAATACCGGATCCGTAATGGCGTCGATGATCGCTATGGCCGGGTTGTAGGTCCCGCCACCGCCAAGCCAGCTCAGGATGATGCGAATGATGATCGCAAACACGAACAGGTGCAGCATCAGGATGACAAGATTGACCGCGGCGGTGATGGCGATCGGCAGTATGGCGGGCGGCAAACCCCAGATCAGCACGATGACGAGAATCGTCAGGTACTGGATGCCGTAGGCGACGACGACCGTGGCCGTATCGATTTTCCCGATTGCAGGAAGTATGCGGCGGATCGGCACGACCAGCGGCGACGTCAGCCGCAGGATTGCCTGCGAAACCGGGTTGTTGAAATTGATACCCATCCATGGCAGCAAGAGCCGCAGCAACAGTACGAGCAGATAAAGGCGCGCGATGGCGTCGATGATGAAGACGATCGCGTTGGTTGCGCTGGAGCCCATGCTTTAGTCCCGGCTAGTGGGTGTTGTTCTTGTTGCCGTCGGCGAGTTCGATCGCGCGATCCCGCGCTGCCGTGATCGCTCGCGCAAAGATATCACGAACCTTCGCGTCTTCAAGGCAATCGAGCGCCGCCGCTGTCGTGCCACCCGGCGATCGTACCCGGGTAATCAGTGCTTCCATGCTGTCGTTTTCGTGCGCGGCGAGTTCTGCGGCGCCGCGCGCCGTTTCGATCGCGAGGGCACGCGCCGCGTCGGGCTGGATACCGAGCCGTTCCGCGGTTTTGCCCAACGTATCGATCAGCAGGAAAAAATAGGCCGGACCGCTGCCGGATACCGCGGTTGCGGCATCGATTTCCGCCTCACTACCGACATCGACGACGGAACCGACGGCGGACAGAATTTCACGGGCACGTGCCTGCTGTTCACCGGATGTCCGCGCGTTGGCGTACAGCGCGGATACGCCGCGTCTTACGAGGGCCGGCTGGTTAGGCATGATTCGAACGACGGCGAGCCCGCCACCGAGCCAGCCATCAATGTCGTCGCTGCGGGTACCCGCCGCAATCGACACGATCAGCGGGCGTGATTGCTGCACCGTGTCGCGCAGCGCGCAACAGACATCGGGCATGACCTGCGGCTTGACGGCCAGGACGAGTGTTTCCGCTGTGGCGGCAACGCGGTTGTTGTCGTCGCAAACGAGCGCGCCGGGAAAGCTTTTCGCGAGCGATACGCGCGTTTCGTTGTCGGGTTCCGCAAGCGCGAGGCGCTGCGTATCGAAGCCGCTGTCGACCATGCCGCCGGCGATCGCCCTCGCCATATTGCCGCCGCCTATGAATGCGATTGTCCCGTTGCTCATCGTCTCATTGTTCCGGTTGATACTTGCCAGTGTTCTATCGTTCGCGAGGGCCGAAAACGGCGGTGCCGATGCGGACAATTGTCGCACCTTCGGCAATCGCGGCCTCGAAGTCGTCGCTCATGCCCATCGACAGCGTATCCAGTTCGAAGCCGTCGGACACGAGTGCCTCGGACAGCTCCCGAAGCCGGGCAAACGGCTCGCGTTGTGCGGCGAAATCGTCGCGTATTGCGGGTATGCACATCAAGCCACGCAAGCTAAGGTTCGGCAATGCGGTGACCTGCCGGGCCAGCGCCCGGACATTGGCCGCTGCGACTCCGGATTTTGATCGCTCGTCGTCAATATTGACCTGCAGGCAGACATTCAGCGGCGGGAGATCCCTCGGGCGCTGGTCACTGAGGCGCCTCGCGATTTTCAGCCGATCAATACTGTGAACCCAGTCAAAGTGCTCGGCGACCGCTCGTGTTTTATTGGTCTGCAGGTGACCGATGAAGTGCCAGCAAAGATCGTTCGGGGCCAGTTCAGAGGCCTTCGAGACGCCTTCCTGGACCAGATTTTCGCCGAAATCCCGCTGCCCGGCCGCCGCCGCCTCGAGAATCGCGGCAAGCGGCTGTTTCTTGCTGACCGCCAGCAGCCGGACGGACTCGGGACAGCGCCCGGCCTTTTGGGCGGCTTCGGCCAGCAAATCTCTGACAAGCTTCAAGTTTTCCGTGACTCTAATCACGTTTTACTCCGGTTGCTTCGCTATACTAGGCAACGAATCGCGCCGGGTTATGGTAAGTCCGGAGCAGACATCAACCGCATATACGAGGGAGAAACATGGCCGTCGACGTCGCCCAACTACTGTCGTTTTCAGTAAAGAATAACGCGTCTGACCTGCATCTCTCCGGCGGAGTCCCGCCGATGATTCGAGTTGATGGCGATATCAAGCGTGTCAACATGCCTGCGCTGACGCACAAAGACGTCAATAGCATGGTGTACGACATCATGAATGACAAGCAGCGCAAGGACTACGAAGAGTTTCTCGAGACGGATTTCTCGTTCGAAATACCAAAGCTCGCGCGCTTCCGCGTCAATGCGTTCAACCAGAACCGCGGTTCAGCTGCCGTATTCCGTACCATCCCGTCGGAGATCCTGACGCTCGACGATCTCGGTGCGCCCGGAATCTTCAAGGACCTCGCGATGCATCCTCGCGGTATCGTGCTGGTCACGGGCCCGACCGGTTCCGGCAAATCGACGACGCTTGCAGCGATGGTCGACTACATAAACAACAACAAGCCCGATCACATCCTGACGATTGAGGACCCGATCGAGTTTGTTCACGAATCCAAGAAATGCCTCGTCAACCAGCGCGAGGTTCACCGCGATACGCTCGGCTTCAACGAAGCACTGCGTTCGGCGTTGCGCGAAGACCCGGACGTCATCCTCGTCGGCGAACTGCGCGACCTCGAGACCATACGACTGGCGCTGACCGCCGCCGAAACCGGTCACCTCGTATTCGGCACCCTGCACACGAGTTCGGCTGCGAAGACCATCGACCGCGTTGTGGACGTTTTCCCCGCCGCCGAGAAGGAGATGGTGCGCTCGATGCTGTCTGAGTCGCTGCGTGCGGTCATTTCGCAAACGCTTCTGAAAAAGGTCGGTGGCGGGCGCATCGCCGCGCACGAGATCATGGTCGGTACGCCGGCGATTCGAAACCTGATTCGCGAAGGCAAGATTGCGCAAATGTACTCTGCCATCCAGACCGGCCAGGCGTCGGGTATGCAGACGCTCGACCAGAACCTGGCCGAACTGATGAAAAAAGGGTTGATCAACAAGGAAGAAGCGCGCTTCCGCGCTGTCAACAAGGAGAATTTCTGACGATGCGCGCCTCGGCCAAGCACCTGGAGAACTGAACGATGGAACGCGAGCAAGCCGTACGACTCACGCAAAACCTGCTGAAGAAAATGGTCGAGCGTAACGGTTCCGACCTCTTCATCACGGCCGGTTTTCCGCCGGCAATCAAGGTCGACGGTACCGTTCACAAAGCGACTGACACGCCGCTGGCACCGGATCAGTCGGCGATCATGGTGCGCTCGATCATGAACGACAAGCAGGCAAAGGAATTCGACGCGACAAAGGAATGCAACTTCGCGATTGCGCCGCAGGGCATTGGCCGTTTTCGCGTCAGCGCCTTCATCCAGCAGGGCAATGTCGGGGCGGTCCTCAGGACGATCACGACCGAAATTCCGACGCTGGAGGAACTCGACCTGCCGCCGATCCTGAAAGACGTCGTCATGAATAAACGCGGTCTCGTTATCGTTGTCGGTGGCACCGGCTCCGGTAAATCGACGACGCTCGCGGCGATGATCGGCCATCGTAATGCGAACTCTCGCGGTCACATCATTTCCATCGAGGACCCGATCGAGTACGTGCACCCGCACCAGGGATGCGTTATCACGCAACGCGAGGTCGGCATCGATACCGAAACCTGGCACGCGGCGCTGAAGAACACGCTGCGCCAGGCGCCCGACGTGATCCTGATCGGCGAGATTCGCGACAAGGAAACGATGGAGTACGGCATCCAGTTCGCGGAGACCGGTCATCTCTGTCTTGCGACGCTACACGCGAACAGTGCGAACCAGGCGCTCGATCGCATCATCAACTTCTTCCCCGAGGAGCGTCGCCAGCAGCTCCTGATGGACCTGTCGCTGAACACCAAGGCCTTCGTCTCGCAGCGCCTCGTGCCACGCGAGGGGGGGATTGGCCGAATCGCGGCGATGGAAATCATGCTGAACACGCCGTTGATCCAGGACCTGATCTTCAAGGGCGAGGTCGGGCAAATCAAGGAAATCATGGCGAAGTCGACCCGCCTCGGCATGCAGACCTTCGACCAGGCGCTGTTCGATCTCTATGAGCAGGCCATCATTTCCTATGAAGAGGCGATGCGCAACGCAGACTCGAAGAACGAGCTGCGGCTGCGAGTCAAGCTCGAAAGCAAGCGCGACTCATCGATTGCGGATCAGCACGCCGAAAGCCTGCACATCATGGAAGAGGACTCGGCGCGAACTTTCTGAGCCGCTGAATACAACAGGGAAATCACGCACCGATGAACGTCAAGCCGCTTTTCAAGCTGATGGTCGAGAAAGACGCCTCCGATCTGTTTTTCGCGCCCTATGCTCCGGCCAAGATCAAGATTGAGGGCAAGATCATGCCCGTCAATAAACTGGAACTGACGCCGAAGATGGTGCGGCAGGCGGCGATCGAGCTGATGGACGAGGACCAGCTCGAGGCGTTCACGCGAGAACTGGAAATCGACTTCGCCATCTCGGAGCCGGGGCTCGGCCGCTTTCGGGTCAACGTGTTTCACCAGCGCAGCAACGTCGCGATGGTTTTACGCTACATCACGAATGATGTCCCGAACCTCGACGAGCTGGGCATGCCGGAGCAGCTCAAGGAGCTGACGATGCTGCGCCGCGGGCTGATCCTGATGGTCGGCGCGACCGGCGCCGGCAAGTCGACGACACTCGCGGCGATGATCGATTACCGCAACCGGAAGACGTCGTCCCATATCATCACGATCGAAGACCCGATCGAGTTTCTGCATCCGAACAAGCAGTCGATCGTCAACCAGCGCGAAGTCGGCCTCGATACGAAGTCCTATGCGCGCGCACTGAAGAGCGCCGTTCGTGCGGCACCGGACGTCATCCAGATCGGCGAGATCCGCGACCGGGAAGCGATGCAGTCGGCGCTCGACATGGCGGGTACCGGTCACCTCGTGCTGGCGACGCTGCACTCGAACAATGCGCCCGAAACGCTCGACCGCATCATCAACATGTTTCCTCAAGAACAGCATTCCCAGGTGTTTCTCGATCTTTCGCACTACCTGCGTGCCATTCTGTCGCAACGTCTTGTGCGCGGCCGCAACGGCAAGCGCGTCGCGGCCGTCGAGCTGATGCTGAACACGCCCCACATCAAGGACCTGATGATGAAGGGCGATATCTCGGCCGTGAAGGAAGCACACAAGGATTCCGGCGAGAAAGGCATGCAGAATTTCGACGATGCGCTGCTGAATCTCTACAAAGCGGGAACCATTACGCTCGATGAGGCGATGTCGCACGCGGATTCGCGGTCTAACCTCGAAGCCAAGATCAATTTCGGGGGCTGACCCGTCACGAGTCTGTCCGGCGCTACGGTCGCATGGACCCTGTTCACTCGGAACCCCACTCGATCACAGGGCCCATGCGACCGCACCGCCTGCAGTGACGCAGCGTCAACCGCGTACTCGCCGCGAGCTTCGGGCCAGCCGCTTGACTGTCTCTGTCAGTCCCAGACTACGGTTGAGGCGTCGAAGACCGGGCCGTCCACGCAGACTCTTTTCATTGCTTGCCCATCGGGTGTGTTGACGAGGACCGTGCAGCCGGCGCAGCCGCCTACTGCGCAGGCCATGAACTCCTCCAGGGAGACGTCGCAGGCGACGTCGTACTCAGCGGCGAGCGCGGCGACGGCCCTGAGCATCGGCGTCGGGCCGCAGGCGTAAATACGGGTTTTGGCACGTTCATCGGCGGAGGCCTCGTCGAAGTAACGTCGTGCCAGGTCGGTGACGTAGCCGCGGAAACAGCCGTCGAAGCCGGCGAGGCTGGTCAGGCGCGCCGGGATTCCCCAGCTCTCGAGCAGCGGCATCGTCGCGGTCAGCTTGTCGTCGTTACCCGGGAATTCCAGTTTTGATTCGACCAGGGGGAACGGAAACGGGATTTCCGAGCCGAGAATGGCGCGCACCGTGAATCGCGAATCGTCGCGCAGGGTATCGCCAAGAAAGACCATCGGCGGTATGCCGACGCCGCCGCCGATCATCAGCACGTTCGGCCGCGCCGGGTCGGGCCTGAACGGCTGCCCGATCGGGCCGAGCACGCTGACGCTGTCGCCCGGCCGCTTCTCGGCCAGCAGGTGCAGGCCCCAGCCGTGGGTCTTGTACAGCACTTCGATCCAGTCGTCGCCCG
>JBFIQH010000035.1:0-18848 GCA_041609735.1 Woeseiaceae bacterium
GATGCGGTGCGAGCCTTCAATTCGATCAGCGCGCGCCGACGCTCCAGCGGCGACTGCACCCGGTTCACGTGGTAGATTGCGCGGGATGACCATTCGCATTCCCGATTACACGAAGACGCGCGTCGTCGTTGCCGGCGACGTCATGCTGGACCAGTACCTGTTCGGCGCGACGAGCCGTATCTCGCCCGAGGCGCCGGTGCCGGTCGTGCACGTGCAGCAGACCGACGATCGTCCCGGCGGTGCGGCCAACGTCGCCGTGAACCTGGCGGCGCTCGGCGTGACGACGAGTCTCGTCGGTGTAGTCGGCCGCGATGCGGCCGGCGATTCGCTGGAACACATCCTGTCCGGCCGCGGTATCCGCTGTGCGTTCAGCCGCGTCGACGACCGCCCGACGATCACGAAGACGCGGGTACAGAGCCGCGGCCAGCAGCTGATCAGGCTCGACAAGGAAAACGCGGCCGCGCTGCACGGTGATGACATGGTCGACCACCTGAAGGCGTCGATCGACGGCGCCGGCGCGGTGATCCTGTCCGACTACGGCAAAGGCGCGCTGACCGAGGTCACGGCGATGATCAATGCCTGCCGCGATGCCAAAGTACCGGTGCTCGTCGACCCGAAAGGCACCGACTTCGCGAAGTATCGCGGCGCGACGCTGTTGACGCCGAACCAGTCCGAGTTCGAGGCCGTCGCCGGGCAGTGCACGTCGGACGAGGACATGGTCGCGCGCGGGCGCAAGATGATCGACGACCTGAATCTCGACGCGCTGCTCGTGACGCGCAGTGAGAAGGGCATGCTGCTGCTGGAGACCGGCGTAGAGCCGCTGTTCCTGTCGACGCAGGCGCGCGAGGTATTCGACGTCACCGGCGCCGGCGATACCGTTATCGCGACGCTGGCAGGCAGCCTCGCCAGCGGCGAGAGCCTGGCGGCCTCTGCGGCGCTCGCGAACATCGCGGCGGGCCTCGTCGTGCGCAAGATCGGTGTCGCAACGGTCACACCGACCGAGATTCGCGTCGCGCTGCACCAGCGAGGGCAGGGCGGCCGCGGCCTCGTCGGCCTCGAAGAACTCGTGGCGATGGTGGCCGAGGCGCGTGGCCGCAAGGAGCGCATCGTCATGACGAACGGCTGCTTCGACATCCTGCATGCCGGCCACGTGGCCTACCTCGAGGAAGCGAAGAGTCTCGGCGACCGCCTCATCGTTGCCGTCAACGACGACGACTCGGTGCGGCGCCTCAAAGGCAAGTCGCGGCCGATCAACTCGCTCGAGGATCGCATGCTGGTGCTGTCGGGACTTGCCGCGGTCGACTGGGTCGCGCCGTTTTCCGACGATACGCCGGCGGCGCTCGTCGACGCGATCCTGCCGGACGTGCTGGTCAAGGGTGGCGACTACAGGCCCGACGAAATCGTCGGCGGCAAAACCGTCCTGGAGAATGGTGGCGAAGTGCGCGTGCTGAGTTTTCGCGACGGGCATTCAACGACGCGCATCATTGATCGTCTGAAAGGCTGACACCGGCGGTCGCCGTGCGCTTTCTCTACAACCTGACGACCTATCTGCTGCTGTTGCCGTACGCAATTTACTGGTGCGTGCGCGTCATCGGCAACTCGAGCTATCGGGCAAAGCTTCCGCAGCGTTTCGGCTTCAAATATCCGTCTCTCGATCACTGCATCTGGATACACGCCGTGTCGGTCGGCGAGGTCGTCGCTGCCGCACCGCTGGTGCGTGCACTGCTGCGGCGCTACCCGGAGCACACGATGCTCGTGTCGACCGTCACACCGACCGGCGCGGCTCGCGTTGCGGCGTTGTTCGGCGACAAGGTGCAGCATTGCTATATACCGTTCGAGGCGCCGTACGCGGTCAATCGGTTCTTTAATACTGTACGGCCGGTCATTGCGCTGATCATGGAAACGGAGATCTGGCCGAATCTCTACCGCGGCTGCGGTGTGCGCAAAATTCCCCTCGTGCTGGTCAGCGCGCGTATTTCGCCGCGCTCGGTTGACAGCTACCGCAAGCTGCTGCCGTTGTTTCGCGAAACCCTGTCGCACGGCATCGTCATCGCTGCGCAAAGCGCAGCCGATGCAGAGCGATTTCTCTCTCTCGCGGCGAGCCCGGATCGCACGCGCGTCACCGGCAACATCAAGTTCGATATCGAACTCCCCGATGATCTTCGCGAACGCGGGCGCGTACTGCGCAACGAGCGGTTCGGCGAGCGGCCGGTCTGGATCGCGGCCAGCACACATGATGGCGAGGAAGCGCTGGTGCTGGATGCGCACGAGGCGCTGCTGCGGGACATGCCCGAGCTGCTGCTGGTGCTGGTACCGAGGCACCCCGAGCGGTTTGCTGTGGTGCGCGACCTGCTGGACAGGCGGCAGCTGCCCTACGTGGCGAGAACCGATGGGACCGCGTGCGATGCCGGCACAAAAGTTTTTCTCGGTGACACGATGGGCGAGGTCACACTGTTTTATTCTGCAAGCGATGTCGCCTTCGTCGGCGGCAGTCTCGTGCCGATCGGCGGTCACAACCTGCTGGAACCTGCGGCAGTCGGCGTGCCGATTGTCACGGGGCCGCACGTCTTCAATGCTCAGGAGATTGCTGATCACCTGGTTGACGCGGGCGCGTGCAGGATGGTCGCAACGGCATCAGAGCTTGCCCCGGCGGTTCGCAATCTGTTCGCGGATCCGGCACTTGCGGAGCAACAGGTCGTCAGCGGCCGGACGATACTCGAGAGCAATCGCGGTGCGCTGGGGCGCCTGATGGGGCTGATCGAACCACTGATGGCACCGACCGGCGGCCCGCGCTAGGGATTGCCGGCCGCGTTTTCCTCTTCGGCGATTTCCTGCTCGGGCGTCTTGCGCTCGGCAAAATAAGGCTCCAGCGCCTCGAGATCACGAATGTCCAGCGTGCCGGCGGCCTGCTTCAGGCGCATGACGTTGAGAATGTAGTCGTAGCGGCTCTGCTGGTAGTTCGTGATCGCCTGGTACAGCGCGAATTGCGAATTCAGAACGTCGACGATCGTTCGTGTGCCGACATCGAACCCCGCCTGCGTCGCTTCCAGCGCGGTCTGGCTCGACTGCACGGCCTGATTCAGCGCCTGCACGCGGCTGATTTCGGACGACACGCCGAGATAGGCATCGCGCGCCTGGCGCTCGGTTGCGCGCGTGACGCGCTGCAGGACCTCGCGGCTGGCGCGGTGCAGGTAGACCGCTTCACGAACGCGTGACGTCGTCACGCCGCCGGCGAACAGCGGAACCGTGAACTGTATCGAGATGCTGTCGCGACTGCCGTCGCTGTCCGCGGGCAGCGGCGGCAGGCCGTTGATGCTTCGATCCGCGGTAACGTCCTGCTCGCCGGTGCTGGCGACAAGCTCGATAATCGGGTAGTGGCCATTACGGCGGAAGGAAATTTCGTCGCGCGCCAGCTTTTCGTCGAGTCGTGCCGCGACCAATGCAAGATTCTGGTCCATCGCGAGGTTGATCCAGCTTGCCTCGTCGGCCGGTGTCGGTGTTGCAAGCGGCAGTTCGTCACCGGGCGCCGCGAGTGACGATACGTACTCGCCGGTAATTTCGCGCAGGAATTCGCGTGCCGTCGCGAGCGAACGCTTGGCGCCGATCTCGTCGGCGACCGCCTGGTCGTACGCGGCCTGCGATTCCTGCACGGCCGTTATCGCGATCAGGCCGACCTCGAAACGCTGCTTCGCCTGTTCGAGCTGCCGCGCGATAGCGGTTCGGTTGGCATGAATGGCACGCAGGCGGTCCTCGGCCGCGAGGACGTCGAAATAGCGTTGCGTCACGCGCACGATCAGGTCCTGCTGTGCCGCTTCGCGATCGGCCTCGGCCCTGGCGACGAGCTTGTCGGCGCGACGCAGCCCGACGATCTGGTCCCAGCGAAACAGCGTCTGGCGCAACGTGAACTGCCAGCTTGTCGTTTCCGAGTCGGTATTCGACGAGAACGAACCGAAGTTGCCCTGCGCATCGGCGTCGACGGCCGTGCCGGCGTCTTCGGACTTCGTCCAGGCACCCGTCGCGCTGACCTGCGGCAGCAGCACGCCGCGCGCCTGCGGTTCGGCTTCCAGTGACGCAAGCCGCCGCGCCTCGGCCTCGTGAATCGCCGGGTCGCTCTGCAGCGCCTGTTGATAAATCTCCAGCAGCGATGCCGCGGAGGCCGTGCCGGGGGCGGTCGCCAGCACCGAGAACAGGGCTAATGCTTTGACGCTTATCGCTTTATTCATATTGTTGCGTTCCGCATTGGGTAGCCGCGCGGCCACATTCTAGGTGTTATGGTTAACTATATCACTAAATCAGTTGGGCGGGGAAGCCGCGTTGCGCTGTGGCGGCATCATACCCCTAGACGCCGTCCAGTAGTGTTAACAGACACCGTATAGATGCGCGAGGTTCCAAAGTGGTTTCGCCGGCCGCAGAAGCAATGCGCCTCAGAACCGGAACTGCGTCAGCTGCCGGCCGTTGACGAGCGGCTGCAGGTGCGTTTCGAACAGGCTCAAGCTGTCCCAGTCGGACTCGCCGGTGCGGGTGACGAGGCGTGCATCCATGACGGGACCGCTGCCAACGATGATGAACAGCCGTCCGCCGACACGCAGAGCGTCAACGAAACGCGTATCGAAGGTCTCCACCGAACCGGTCACCGCGATCGCATCGAACTTGCCGGCAGGCAACTCCTCCATTGCGTCCATCGCTTTCAGGTTGACGTTGTCAATCCCCGCATCGGCAAGGTTTTCGGCCGCGCGTTTCAGGAAATCATCGTGAATGTCGATCGACGTGACGTGATGGCCGAGTGTTGCGAGGCAGGCGCTGAGAAAGCCGGTCCCGGTGCCGATTTCCAGCACGTGTTCCGCGCCGTCGAGATTCAGCGACTGCAATACGCGACCCTCGACCGTTGGCGTCATCATCGTTTCGCCGTAGCCAATCGGTATCTCGGTATCGGCGAAAGCCAGTGGCGCATAGTCGCGCGGCACGAATTCTTCGCGCGGGATCTTCCGCAGCACATTCAACACGTCCGCCTCGAGCACCGCCCAGGCGCGTACCTGCTGCTCGATCATCTTTTCCCGCGCTAATTCGATGTTCATTGTGTTCCTGTGCAAGTTTATGAAAACGCTAGCAAAAATACAGGACCCGGCCGCGGGTCCCGCACATCGCGTGCGGTTCGCCGACAGTTGCCCCCTGAATTATGGTGAATCGGACAGGAGCGCCATGGCGGCTGGGATATCCTGTGTCGAGCCTCCAGTAAAGGGTGGATTCTGAACCAAAAATCTCCATCACTGGAGATTAGATTCGGGCGCACAATAATAACAAATGATCTTTGTAAGGCATCAATGACGGAGCGTATCGATGACGCCCGTTAAACTCGTCATTGCGGCCCTCGCGCTTGTTGCCCTGGTCGCGGTCGCCGCCGCCGTCGTGGCGTGGGCCCGCCATCGCCGGCAGCATTCCCGTATACGGCAATTCAACAGCGAACTCGTCGACGTGTCACGGGATGCGTCGGTCGGCAGGCGCCTGTCAGTGCCGGACGACCCCGATACCGCGCAGCTGGCGCTGACAATCAACCGGTTGTTCGATGCCCTCGGCGAGCGTGACCAGAAGATCCAGGGACGTGACCGCCTGTTTCGCGATTTTGCACGAACCTTACCCGAGATCGTCATCGTGCACGACGACAAGATCCTGCTCGCGAACGAGTCGGCCGCCTCGCTCGTCGGACTGGAACCGGCGCAGCTCGTCGGCCGCGAGGTCGCCGATCTCGTCAAGCCCGCCTATCGGGCCCTGTTCCGCAAAAACGTCGCAAAGCGGCTCGCCGGCGAGAATGCACCCCGGCGCCTCGAGATCCAGCTGATCAACGGCAACGAGGCAGGCCTGTGGGTTGAGGCGCAGTCCTCGATGATCGAATTTCACGGCCAGCCGGCCATACTGACCGTTGCCCGCGACGTCAGTCACCGGAAAAGCCTCGAGGTGTCGCTGTCACGGTCGAAACGGCAGGCCCAGTACACGCTGGAGTCGATCGCCGAGGGCGTCATCACGACTGACAACGACGGCCGCATCGACTACATGAACCTTGCCGCCGAATCGCTGATCGGCACGAATCGCGATGACGCGGCCGGTCACCGCATCGGCGAGCTGTTCACGCTCGTCGATGATGGGGATCGGCGGCCGCTCGGCGACCCGGTCGAGCGCTGTCTCGCAATGCGGCGACGGGTGAACATGGGGCGACGGGCCGTCATGATCAGCAAGGACGACGACATCGAACACTCGGTCGAGATCAGTGCATCGCCGATCCGCGGGCCCGGCAACAGCATTTCGGGCACCGTCGTCGTCTTCCATGACGTCAGCGAAATTCGCGGCCTGACGCGCAAGATGAGCTACCAGGCAACGCACGACCCGCTGACGGGCCTGATCAATCGGCGCGAATTCGAACGCCGGCTCGACGAAGCGATGGACAGTGTGCACACGGAAGAAGCGGCGCACATGCTGTTCTATATGGATCTGGATCGCTTCAAGGCGGTCAATGACAGTTGCGGGCATCTCGCGGGTGACAACATGCTGCGCGAGGTGGCCGGGCTGATCAAGGAGCAGGTGCGCGATTCCGACTTCGTCGGCCGGCTCGGCGGCGACGAGTTCGGTGCGCTGCTGATCGGTTGTCCGATCGAGAAGGCGCGGCAGATTGCGGCCGATATCTGCAACGCGATCTCCGACTACCGCTTCGTCTGGAAAGACAAGATCTTCAACATCGGTATCTCCATCGGTCTTGTCGAAATCACCCATACGAGCGGCACGATTCAGGATGTCATGAGTGCAGCGGATTCCGCCTGCTACGTCGCCAAACAGGAAGGACGGGGCCAGGTACACGTGTACTCGGCGCGCGACGAAGCGATCGCACGGGAGCGCGGTGACATCCAGTGGCTGCGGCAGTTGCAGGCTGCGCTGCACGAAGACAGATTCGAATTGGCGGTGCAGCCGATATTGGCGATGTCCGGTTCCACCGAGACCGGGCCGGCGGTCGAGGTGCTTATCCGCCTGCCGGACGGCCGCGGCCGCACCGCAGACACGGCCGAATTCCTGCGCCCGGCCGAGCGTTACCAGCTGATGCCGCAAATTGACCGCTGGGTGATCAACGCGGCATTGACGGCCATCGCTGCCGGTGAGATCAAGCTGGCCGGCCAGCGCAGCTGTGCGATCAATCTGTCCGGGCAGACGCTGGCTGACGAGTCCATTCTCGGGTTCGTCGTTGATGCGCTCGACCGCTCGGGCGTAGCGCCGTCGGCGATCTGTTTCGAGGTCACGGAGAAAGCGATCCTGTCGAATGTGCAGCATGCGCAGCGCTTCATCGAGGTGCTGCACGGCATCGGCTGCGAATTTTCGCTCGATGATTTCGGTAGCGGGCTGGGCTCTTTCTCGAGCCTGAAACACCTGCCGATCGACTACCTGAAGATCGACGGCACCTACACGCGCAACCTGCCGTCGGACCAGGTCAACCAGGAGATGGTGGCAGCGATGATCAAGCTGGCGAGGACGATGCAGTTTCGCATTGTCGCGGAGCAGGTCGAGCACCAGGAAGACTTCGACTGGCTCAGAGACGTCGGCATCGACTTTATCCAGGGGCATTTCGTCGATGCGCCGACGATGCTCGGCACGTCGAGCAGCGGGACCTATCGCGGCCTGGGGCCGTAGCCAAAAAAAACGCCGGGGAAGTCCCCGGCGCTTTTCGTCTTTATAAAGTCCGATCGGGTTACAACAGCGGTACCATCAGCAGCGCCACGATGTTGATGATCTTGATCAGCGGGTTGATCGCAGGCCCTGCGGTGTCCTTGTACGGGTCGCCGACGGTGTCGCCGGTAACGGCTGCCTTGTGGGCATCCGAACCCTTGCCACCGCAGTTGCCGTCCTCGATGTATTTTTTCGCGTTGTCCCAGGCGCCACCGCCCGCGGTCATCGAGATCGCGACGAACAGGCCGGTGACGATGGTACCGAGCAGCAGGCCGCCCAGCGCTTTAGGGCCGAGCAGCAGGCCGACGGCCAGCGGTACCGCGATCGGCAAAAGGCTCGGCACGATCATTTCCTTGATCGCCGCCTTTGTCAGCAGGTCAACGGCACGGCTGTAGTCCGGCTTGCCGGTGCCTTCCATGATGCCGGGAATTTCCCTGAACTGGCGGCGTACCTCGGTGACGACCGAGCCGGCGGCACGGCCGACAGCTTCCATCGCCATCGCGCCGAACAGGAACGGCACGAGACCGCCGATGAACAGGCCGATGATGACCAGGTGGTCGTTCAGCAGGAACACGGCATCGATCCCGGCTTTGCTCAACGCGTTCGTGTAGTCGGCGAACAGCACCAGCGCGGCGAGGCCGGCGGAACCGATTGCGTAGCCCTTCGTCACGGCCTTGGTCGTGTTGCCGACGGCGTCGAGCTGGTCGGTGATATTGCGGACTTCCGGCGGCAGATCCGACATCTCGGCGATGCCGCCGGCGTTATCGGTGATCGGGCCGAATGCGTCAAGCGCAACGACGACGCCGGTCATCGACAGCATCGTCGTTGCGGCGATCGCGATGTTGTAAAGGCCCGCGAGGTTGTCGCCCGCCGGCGCGAGCGCGAACGCAGTCCAGATGCTGAGGCAGACAGCCAGCACCGGGAGTGCCGTCGCCTTCATCGAGATGCCGAGGCCGGCGATGATGTTGGTTGCATCGCCCGTCAGCGAGGCGTTGGCAATGGTCCTGACCGGCTTGTAGTCGGTACCGGTGTAGTACTCGGTGATGACGACCATAGCCGCGGTCAGGCCGAGGCCTATCAGAGCCGAGTAGTAAATGCTCATTGCGCGGCCGGTCTCGCCCATCATCATGTCGGTGATGAAGTAGAACGCGATCGCCGCGAGAATGCCGGCGACGATCATGCCCTTGTAAAGCGCGCCCATGATCTTGCCGCCGTCGGAGGTCTTGACGAAGAACGTACCGATAATCGAAGCGACGATCGACACGGCGCCCAGCACGAGCGGGTAGACGATGGCTGAGCCGCCCATTGTCGTCGCGACGAGGCCGCCGAGCAGCATCGTGGCAATGATCGTGACCGCGTAGGTTTCAAACAGGTCGGCCGCCATGCCGGCGCAGTCGCCGACGTTGTCGCCGACGTTGTCGGCGATGACGCCCGGGTTCCGTGGATCGTCTTCCGGGATGCCGGCCTCGACCTTGCCGACGAGGTCGGCGCCGACGTCGGCGCCCTTCGTGAAGATGCCGCCGCCGAGACGCGCGAAAATCGAGATCAGCGAGCCGCCGAATGCGAGGCCGACGAGCGCGTGGATCGCATCATCGGTGCTGGCACCGATCTGCACGAGGATCAGGTAGTAGCCGGCGACGCCGAGCAGGCCGAGGCCGACGACGAGCAGGCCGGTGATCGCACCGCCGCGGAACGCGACGTTCAGTGCCGGGTTAACGCCCTTCGTTGCTGCCTGCGCGGTGCGAACGTTTGCGCGCACCGACACGTACATGCCAATGTAACCGGCAAGCGCCGAGAAGATTGCGCCGATCGCGAAGCCGATAGCCGTCGCCCAGTCGAGGGCAAAGCCGAGGATCGCGAACAGTACGACGCCAACGACGCCGATCGTCGAATATTGCCGGTTCATGTAGGCGCTTGCGCCTTCCTGGATGGCCTTGGCAATCTCCTGCATGCGATCGTTGCCAGCCGGCTGTTTCAAAATCCACTGCGTGGAAACGATGCCAAATAGTATGGCGAGCGCACCAGCACCAATCGATAGCCACAGGGCTAACTCTGTCGTCATCAGATACTCTCCTGCTTATTCATTTTGATTTAAGGACGTGTGATGCCGACGCCCGCAGCCAGTGCCGGCGTTTAAGAAAAACGTCCTTTAAAAATTTAACTCGCTTGTTTTTCTGGGTGATTCACAGGCCGGCTCACCCCAAAAAGCGCGTGATGGCCCGCGATCGGCGGCGCATCATACCACAAATTTCGTCTTCAGCCGGGGCTCGACCGGCACGTTCTTCAAGACCGGGTACTTGGGTAAGCCATTGATATATGGGGGGTAATCCTCACCCTTGATCAGCGGCGCCAGGTAACGGCGGCAGGCTTTCGTGATGCCGAAGCCATCCCTGGTGATGTAGCGCGCCGGCAACATTTTTTCCCTGTTCGCGATCTTCGAGAGTGGCGCCGACTCGATTTTCCAGCGATAGGGGCTGTCGGAAACGCGCTTGATGACCGGCATGACCGCGGTCTTGCCGGCCAGCGCAAGCTTGACGGCTTCCCGGCCGACGGCATAGGCCTGCTTGACGTCGGTGGCCGAGGCGATATGCCGCGCCGAGCGCTGCAGGTAGTCGGCGATTGCGTAGTGATACTTGAAGCCGAGATTGTCGCGCACCATCTGCGCGACGACCGGTGCGACGCCGCCGAGCTGCGCATGGCCGAACGCGTCACGCGTCCCGGCCTCGGCGAGAAAGCGACCGTCCTTGTACTGGGCGCCCTCGCTGACAACGATAACGCAGTACTCGTAATCCTCGACGCACTGCTTGACGCGCGCAAGGAAAGCCGCCTGGTCGAACGGCACCTCCGGAAACAGGATGATGTGCGGCGCTTCCGCCGGCGTCGACCCGGCCAGCCCGCCGGCCGCGGCAATCCACCCGGCATGGCGGCCCATGACCTCGAGAATAAAGACTTTGGTCGACGTCTTTGCCATAGAGGCGACATCCATCGCGGCTTCCCGCGTCGACACGGCTACGTACTTGGCGACGGATCCGAAGCCCGGGCAGTTGTCGGTCACCGGCAGGTCGTTGTCGACGGTTTTGGGAATGCCGAGGCAGGTGACGGGGAAGCCGAGTTTCTTCGAGATCAATGACACCTTGTGCGCCGTGTCCATCGAGTCGTTGCCGCCGTTGTAGAAGAAGTAGCCGATGTTGTGCGCCTTGAACACGTCGATCAGCCGCTCGTACTCGGCGCGGTTTTCGTCGATGCCCTTGAGCTTGTAGCGCGCGGAACCGAACGCACCGCCCGGCATGTTCTTCAGCGCGGCAATGGTCGCGGCCGTCTCGCGATTCGTATCGATCATGTCCTCGGTCAGAGCGCCAATGATGCCGTTGTTGCCGGCATAGACATTCGCTATGCGGTTGCGGTGTCTGCGGGCGGTCTCGATGACGCCACAGGCTGACGCATTGATGACGGCTGTGACGCCGCCGGACTGGGCATAAAACGCGTTCATCGCGGACATGGGCGGTACCTTGCAGGTTGGCTGAATTGGGGCGCCAAAGCATAACGGATTCACGCGGAGGCTTCACCGGCGCGGCGCGCGATTGACCTGGTACCTGCGAGCCGGTAGCGTAGCCGCCCGGCCATGCCGAGATGGCGGCCGCTCACTATTCCCGGAACAGACAGAGACAAACACCATGCGAATCGTTTTGCTGGGCGCGCCCGGATCAGGCAAGGGGACACAGGCTTCCATCCTCAAGGACGAACAAGGCGTCCCGCACATTTCGACCGGCGACATGTTGCGCGAGGCGGTTGCTGCCGGTACGCGCTTCGGCCAGCAAGCCAAGTCGATCATGGACGCAGGCAATCTCGTCTCTGACGACGTCATGCTCGGTATCATCGCCGAGCGGCTGGCTCAGCCGGACGCCGAGGATGGTTTCATTCTCGATGGCTTTCCGCGGACCCGCCAGCAGGCCGAAGATCTCGATGAACTGCTCGATGAGCTCGGCACGCCGCTCGATGCCGCGGTCCTGATGGATGTCGACTTCGAGATCCTGATGAAACGGCTGACGGGCCGCCGTACCTGTTCGGTCACCGGCAAGCTCTTGAACATCCATTTCTCCTCACAGGAGGAACTGGACGAATGCGCGGCTGCGGGCGGGGAATTGATCCAGCGCGAGGACGACAACGAGGAAACGATCGCCAATCGACTGGACGTCTACCGCGAAAACACCGAGCCGGTGGTCGAGTTTTATCGCAAGCGCGGGCGGCTCAAGACCGTCAACGCGGAGGGAGCGATCAACGAGGTGTATGAACGGCTGCTCGAGGCCGTGAGCTAGAGCAGCGCCGTCAGCTGCTCGCCGATCAGGTCGCGGCGCCACCCCTCGAACACCCGTGAATTGCGGTTGCCGTCGATGATGACGGCGGACAGCTCCTTTTTCGACGCGATCGTTTCCGCGGCGATGCCGAGATCGCTGGCGCAGTCTGCAACGATCTTCTGCATGCGTTTCAACAGGTTTTTCTGCGACTCGTCGGGCGCCCCGGGCGGGCGGTAACCGTTCGAGTCGCCCAGCGCCTGCGACACGCGTCGCAGGATTTCGTCACCTTTACGCTGGATGACTTTGGCAGGCATGTCGCTTATGCCGCGCAGCTGCTCGGGGCTCGCCGGCATCTTGCACGCGATGTCGATTATGACACTGTCGCGCAGTATCCACTGGCGCGGCTTGTCCCGCTGCAGCGCTTCTTTTTCGCGCCACTCCGCGAGTCGCTCTGCAACAGCCCGCTGCTTGCCGCGCAATCGGCGCGCGCCTTTCAGTCGATCGACCGCGGTTTTCGGATCGATGTCGTATAGCGCCGGATCGGTGAGCAGCATCGAGTCCGCCTCGGCCCAGGCCAGCCGGCCCTTGCGGTCGAGTTGTTCGGCGAGGATGTCGCAGGCGGGCAGCAAGTATTCGACATCTTCGGCCGCATACTCGAGGTAGCGGTCCGGCAGCGGACGTTCCGCCCAGTTTGCGCGTGTATGGCTCTTCGGCAATTCGACGTCGAACAGCTCGCTGACCAGGTTGCCGTAGCCGATTTGCGGCTGCATACCAAGCAGACCCGCGGCGACCTGGGTATCGAACAGTGCGGACGGCATGCGACCCGCGGCCTGATAGATGACCTCGATATCCTGGCGAGCGGCATGCGCGATCCATGTGCGGTCGCAAAGCGTCGCCCAGAATGAGGCCATGTCGTCGTCGACCAGCGGGTCCACACAGTAGATGTCGGCATTTGCGGACACCTGCACGAGGCACAGCTGCGAGAAATAGGTACGCTCGCGCATGAACTCGGTATCCAGTCCAATGCGCGCATGCGACCCCAGCTCGGGCACGATGCGATCCGGCTGGTCGACGAAAGTGTAGGCGGGCATGCGCAGAGGTTAACATGCGATCATTCGCGAAACGCTATGGCCGGGTGTCGTTTGCAACATCTCCTGAAACTGCTGTTTGATATTGCGCTCCTGAAGCGCGGGCCGGACGAGATCCCGTATTCGTGGCTGGTGCTGAACGTCTGCGTCGCGCTTTGGCTGGCATCGTTGCTTGCGACGACGATCATGCTCGGCAATTTCGACACGCGCGACGCTGTGGTCGCAATCGGCAGCGCTGCTCTCGGTGTCGGTTGCTACAGCCTCGTGCTGGTCATGCTTGGATTCAGCGCACGATTCGTGCAGACCGTGTCCGCACTGGTCGGCACGGGCGCGCTGATTTCCTTCGCGATGCTGGCGGTACTCGTGCTGATGACGCCGTTCGTCGGCCGCAACATTGCGAATCTGGTCGCGTTCCTGCTGCTCGTGTGGTCGGTGCCGGTGAAAGGACATATCATTGCGCGCGCCATCAACTGGCACTGGTATGCAGGCATTGCGGTCGCACTGGCGGTCTTCATGCTGCAGCTGACGTTTACCGAATCCCTGACACCAAGGACCTGAACGGCGCATGCATATTCACATACTCGGTATTTGCGGCACCTTCATGGGTGGCGTCGCAGCGCTCGCGCGGGCCGCCGGACATCGTGTCACGGGTTGTGACGGCAGCGTCTATCCGCCGATGAGCACCCAGCTCAGGGATCTCGGTATCGACATTCACGAGGGCTTCGACGCCGATCAGCTCGACGTGCAGCCGGACTGTGTCGTCGTCGGCAACGTCATGAGCCGGGGATCGCCCGTCGTCGAGTCGATGCTCGATCGTGGGCTGCCGTACCAGTCGGGGCCGCAGTGGCTTGCCGAGCACGTGCTGCGCGGCCGTCACGTGTTCGCGGTCGCGGGAACGCACGGCAAAACGACGACGGCGAGCATGCTCGCGTGGATATTGCAGGATGCCGGGCTGAATCCCGGATTTCTGACCGGCGGCGTGCCGGCGAATTTCGGCGTGTCGGCGCGCTTCGGCAAGAGCGATCTCTTTGTGGTCGAGGCGGACGAGTACGACACGGCGTTTTTTGACAAGCGCGCCAAGTTCGTGCACTACCGGCCGAATACGCTGGTGCTGAACAATCTCGAGTACGACCACGCGGATATCTATAAAGACCTCGATGCGATCATGTGGCAGTTTCACCAGCTGCTGCGCACCGTGCCGGGTAGCGGCCGGGTTATCGCAAACAAAGCCGACGACACCCTCGACGCATTGATCAGGATGGGTTGCTGGACGCCGGTCGAACCGTTCAGCCTCGACGGCAATACGGGCTGGGCGGCATCGTTCGCCGACCCGGCGGAACGCAAGATCCGGATCACCGATCCGGACGGCAACAGCGCGACCGCGCGCTGGCGCATGAGTGGTCGGCACAATCTCGAGAACGCCTGTGCCGCGGTCGCGGCCGCGCGATCGGCCGGCATCACGACCGAACAGGCCGTCGACGCGATGTCGCGCTTCGATGGCGTGAAGCGCCGCATGGAACGAACCGCGACGGTTGCGGATATCGCGATTTTCGACGATTTCGCGCATCACCCGACCGCCATTCGCCGCACGATCGAGGCTGTAAAGCGGCGATACCCCGGGCGCCGCGTCGTTATCGCGATCGAGCCGCGTTCCAACACGATGAAGCTCGGCGTGCACAACGACGAGCTGGCGGCATCGCTCGGCCGCGCGGATCTTGTCTGGATGTATCGCCCGGAGGGCATGAGCGAGGACTTTGATCGCTCCCTGGCTGTGCTCGGCAAGAAACTCAGGTCATTCAATGATTACGACGCGCTGGTTACCGACATGTCGAAGCATGTAAGTGCCGGAGACCAGGTTGTTTTCATGAGCAACGGCGGCTTCGGCGGCGCCCGACAGACGCTGACGGCCCTCTTACAGCGCATCCGAAGCTAAATAAAACCCGCCAGCTATACTTTGGAAACAGATTGCATGAAGGCTCGATCGCCTTGCGTATCCCGCTGTTTCCGCTGAATACCGTGCTGTTTCCGGGTGGTCCTTTGCCGCTGCGGATCTTCGAAACGCGTTACATTGACATGATCAGCGAGCGCCTGCAGAAGGATGCGCCATTCGGGGTATTGTTGATTCGTGAGGGCGACGAAACCGGTACTGCATCCACCTATGACATTGGCACGCTGGCGAGGATCATCGACTGGTACCAGGGCAGCGACGGCCTGCTCGGCGTCACCGCGGTTGGCGGACAGCGTTTTCGAATGTTGTCCGCCGAACGCCAGCCGGATGGTTTGAATGTCGGCGAAGTCGAATTGCTGCCGGACGAATCGCCGCTGCCGCTCGACGACAGCTTCAAGGGGCTCGCCGAAATCCTGCAGGGCGTGCTCGACGATCTCGGCAGACTGTACGAATCGATGGAGCGGCGTTACGACGACGCGGGCTGGGTGACCTACCGGTTTGTCGAGATTCTGCCGCTCGAGCTTGAGCAGAAACAGTATTGCCTCGAGGCGGCGGATCCGGAGGAACGGTTGCAGTTGGTGCTGCAGTTACTGGAAACGGTCCGGGAACCGGGCCCGCTACGGTAACGCCGTAAATACACTTCGCGCCGCGTCGAGCGATTGCTCGATGTCGTCGGGCGTGTGGGCGGCGGAGACGAAGCCGGCTTCGAATGCCGACGGTGCGAGGTAGATGCCGGCGTCGAGCATGCCGTGGAAGAATTTCTTGAACCGTTCGACGTCCGCGTGGGCGACGTGGTCGAAGCGCCGAACCACGGGCTCGTCGGTGAAGACGAATCCGAACATGCCGCCGGCCGATGCAACGGCGAGCGGAATGCCGGCATCGTTTGCCGCCGAATGGAGGCCTTCGACGAGCGACTGCGTCGTTTTGCCGAGGCGCGCGTAAAAACCGTCGGTGTCAATTTTCCTCAGCGTCTCGAGGCCTGCCGCCATCGCGACCGGGTTCCCGGACAGCGTGCCGGCCTGGTAGACGGGGCCGTCCGGCGCGATGCTGGCCATGATGTCGGCGCGACCGCCGAAAGCGGCCGCAGGCATGCCGCCGCCGACAATCTTGCCGAGGGTCGTCAGGTCGGGTGTAACGTTCAGCAGAGACTGCGCGCCGCCTTTCGCGACGCGAAAACCGGTCATGACCTCATCGAAAATCAACACCGCGCCGTTCGCGGTGCAGAGCTCCCGCAGCGACTCGAGGAAGCCCGGTTCCGGCATCACCATGTTCATGTTGCCGGCGATCGGCTCGACGATGATGCAGGCGATCTCTTCGCCGAGCTGGCTGAACACGTGGCCGACGGCCGCGGCGTCATTGAACGGCAGCGTGATCGTGTGTTCGGCCAGCCCGGACGGTACGCCGGGCGAACTCGGTACGCCCAGCGTCAGCGCGCCGGACCCGGCCTTGATCAGCAGCGAGTCGGAGTGGCCGTGGTAGCAGCCCTCGAACTTGATGATTTTGTCTCGGCCGGTATGGCCGCGCGCCAGCCGGATCGCACTCATCGTCGCTTCGGTGCCGGAACTGACCATGCGCACGCGCTCGATCGACGGGACCAGGTTGCGGATCTTGCGCGCAATCGCGGTCTCCAGCACGCAGGGCGCGCCGAAACTCAGGCCGCGGCGGGCGCTTGCCGTGACCGCCTCGATAACGTCAGGATCTGCGTGGCCGAGAATCATCGGGCCCCAGGAGCCGACATAGTCGATCAGCGAGCGGCCGTCCTCGGTTTCGACACGCGAACCACGTGCGCTCCTGAAGAACACCGGCTCGCCGCCGACCCCGGCGAACGCGCGTACCGGCGAATTGACGCCTCCGGCAATGACGTCCCTGGCGTCGTCAAAATGACTCATGCAGTTGCCCTATGCGAATGCCGCGTTTTTCGAGCAACGCCGGCACGCCGACGTCGCCGACCAGGTGCAGCGCACCGACGACGACCAGGTAGTCGTCCTCGTCGTCGAGCAGCGCCTCTATTGCCGTTACCCAGCGCCGGTTACGGTTAACGACGATGGCATTGAAGAGCTCCGGATATCTCGCCATGTCGTCGAGCATATTCGATTCGAGATAGTCGACGTCACCGACGCGCCAGGCCCGGATCATGTCGTCCATGAACGCTTTGATATTGCCGCCCTCGGCCAGCGTCTGCAGCAAGAGGTCGTTCTGTGCCTCGATCGAAAGGCCGTCGAGCATCGCGAGCTGCTCGTCGATCGTCTCCAAACCGGTCACCTCCTTGCCGTCCTGCGTTGCTTTCATCGTCATGTGCAGCTCGATGCCGTACAGCGGGTTGAAGCCGATGCGCATCAGCGCAAGTTGCTCGACCGTGATCGCGGCGAACCAGGGCTCGGTCTTGTCCAGCATTTCGAACGGAATATCCATCTCGCGGGCGGCCGCGGCCGCTTCGTTGTAACGGGCTTCACCGAGAAAGTCCTTCAGCGTGCGCTCATCCTGGATCACGCCGAGGCGATTCGTCGATGCCTGCAGCGCCGCGGCGTCGAGGTCGTCCATGTCGAGTTCCATGATCAGTGCTTCGGCGTCGTCGTAGGCGGCTTCCATGACGGCCGGCAGCGGGTGATCCTGTCGCCGCAACAAATGCACGGAACCGAGTATGTAGACCCGGTTGCTGGCGCCTTCCGCCAGCCACATCGTGACGGGGTGACCATCGGCGGCCGCGGTGCCGGCGAGACAGGCGAGCAGCGCCAGCAGCAGGTACTTACGCATTGCCGATCCAGATCAGCTCGTTGTCAAAGCTGCCGTCCGCGTGCAGCGTGATCCGGCGATAGGCCGGTGAGCGCTGGTCGAGCGCGAACTCGTCACTCAGTCGCTTGAACTGGCGACAGGTCGACGGCGTGCCGATGACGCGGACGCCACCGTGCAGACGGTCGTACTCCTGGTGCACGTGGCCGAACAGCGCGAGGCGGACACGCCCGGATGCGTTGACGCGAGCCAGGAACTCGTCGCCGTTGTCGAGTCCGACCGAATCGAGCCACTTGCTGCCGACGTCAGCCGGTGGATGGTGCAGGCAGACGAGAACATGCATCGCATCGCTCGCCGCAATCGCTGCGTCGAGACGATCCAGTTCGGCCGCAGAGACGTGCCCGCCTGCGGAGTCGCCGACGCAGCTGTCGATGCCCACCAGCAGCCAGTCGCCGAGCGACACGGCTTCGCAGTACGTGAACGGCGGGCGGTCTAACGCCGCCTGCATTAATGAACGCACGTCATGATTACCGGGCACGCAGTGCACGGGCAGTGCCAACGGTTCGAGCAATGCGCGAAAATTTTCGTAGGCCGCACTCGAATCGTCCTGGACGATATCCCCGGTGCAGGCGACGAGATCGGCGTTCCAACCGCCGGCGCGCACGTGCTCGAGCACCGCGTTGAACGTATCGAACGTATTGGTGCCGCGCAGTTCTCCGTTGCGGTCGGCGAACAGGTGCGGGTCCGTCAGGTGAAGGACCCGCATCGTCGCCGTCGAACTGGACGCCGGCCGCGTCACATCAGTAGCGGTAGTGCTCGGACTTGTACGGACCGTCCTGGGTCACGCCGATGTATTTCGCCTGCTCGTCGGTCAGCTCGGTGAGCTGTGCGCCGATGCGGTCGAGGTGCAGGCGAGCGACTTTCTCGTCGAGGTGTTTCGGCAATACGTAGACTTTCTTTTCGTACTTGTCCGCGTGCTGCCACAATTCCATCTGGGCGAGCACCTGGTTCGTGAAAGAATTCGACATGACGAAACTCGGGTGGCCGGTGCCGCAGCCGAGGTTCACGAGGCGGCCTTCCGCC
>JBFIQH010000036.1:0-18644 GCA_041609735.1 Woeseiaceae bacterium
CAACAGGCCGCGGCCGAGGACCTCGACGTTCTTTTCAACCTGATCGTCAACAAGGAACAGCGTGTTCCGGACATTGCCTACTTTTCCGCACAACCGGACTCGGCGTCGACGACGAAGGTATTGCTGTCGCACTCGCAGGAATTCCACACCAGCTATTGGGGTCACCTCGGCCTGCTCGGGCTCGACAGCCATCTCCTGATTCCGGACTACTCGGCGTACCCGTTCACCGGCGCGGCCAGCCTGTATCCCGACAACACGACGATCGCCCGTCTCGCGCGCGAGCAGGGTGCCGCCGTCGGCTACGTGCATCCGTTCCTCGCGCCGCCGCCGGATCCGGAATTGGATGAAAAGCTGACGAACGCGCTGCCGGTCGATGCCGCGCTCGGGCTCGTCGACTATTACGAAGTCGTCGGCTTTGCCGACCACCGTGCATCGGCCGAGGTTTGGTACGGGCTGCTGAACTGCGGCATGCGCATCGCCGCGGCGGGCGGCACTGACGCAATGGGTAACTACGCGTCGCTGCGCGGGCCTGTCGGTGTGAATCGGACGTATGTCCGGATTGCGGGCAAGGCAAAGAAACCGGCGGAGCGCGAGGCGGAATGGCTGGCCGGCCTTAAGCAGGGCCATTCACTCGCCACCAACGGTCCGCTACTCGGTCTCACCGTCGAAGGCAGCGGACCCGGCGACGACATCGAGTTGCCGCGCGGCGAACACTCGCTGGAATTCAGCGGCTTCCTGCGATCGATCGTGCCGGTCGACCACCTCGAGCTTGTCCTCAATGGCGAGGTCGTCCGGCGCTTCGACGTCACCGGTCGCAGTGCGGACATTGCAGGCACGATCAACGTGCGCGAGAGCGGCTGGCTGCTGTTGCGCGCCTGGAACGAGTCGGCGCATCGAATGATTTTCGACGGCTATCCGTACGCGACGACCAGCCCTGTCTACGTGACCGTCGACGGCCGTCGCCCGGCATCGACAGCGGCGGCGAATTACTTCATCCAGTGGATCGATCGCATCAGGACGGACGCCGCCGACCACGAGGACTACAACAACGCCGCGGAACGCAATGCCATCATCAAGAACCTGGACGCGGCTGAACGCGTCTATCGCGGCTGCCTGGCGACGGCTACTCGCTGACGACGATCGTCGTCCCGCGCAGGAAGCCGTCGACCGCGCGCAGCACGTCATCGCGGGTGACGTTGGCGAGGCGTCGCTGCAGCGCTTGCGGCGAGACGATTTCGCCATGCCAAAGCCAGTCGGTTGCCAGCGCCGACGACAGTTCGTCGTTGCTCTGTGCGGCACTTCGCGCACGGCCCACAAAATGATTTCTTGCTTCGTCTATCTCGCGATCTGACGGTGGATCGCTCCGCAATCGCCGCAGTTCGTCGGTCAGCAGTGTTTTCAGCGCCGGGACCTTGCCGGGATCGACGCCAACGGACAGCGTGACCCAGCCGTCGACGCCGTTGGAGCGAAAACGGCTGTCGACGTAATAGGCGAGTCCGCGCTCCGATATCGCCGCCTTGCCGAAGCGGCCCTCGTAGTCGTGGGCCAGGACATAGCGCAGGATCTGCCACGCATGAAAACCAGGATCCCGCGGTGCCGGCGCGGGCACGATGTAGCCCAACTGAGCCTGTGCGACCGGCAGGTTCAGGTTGACGACGAGTTCCCCGGGCTCGAATTTGGTTTTCGGCGGTGTCCCGAGGCCTCCCGGTGCTTTCTCGCCGATCGCGGCTTCGAGTAGCGTCAGGACGCGAGCGGCCGGCAAGTCGCCACTGACGACAACGACAGCCGGCGAAGCCGGGGCCGGCTCTTCGCTGCTGTCAGCGTTCATAAGCCCGGCGAATTCGCGTTCCATCTGCCCATAGGGATCCGACGATGGGGCCGGCGCCGCGGCCGGTACGCGCCGGGCGGCGTCGACGTCGGCGGCCATGCGGCTGACCAGCAGCGGGAGCTGGTCAGGTGTGCCGCGATGCGACAGCAATGAATGACCGAAGATCGGGGCGTCCGGTGCAGCCGGCGCGCCGCTTATCGAGCGTCCCGGCAGTACGGCGTCGACGACGACCGTTGCCGACAGGTCCGAGGGCTGGATCAATACCGGAATGCCGCCGGACAGCCGATGGACGGCCGGCCCCGGAACCGGGATGTGATCGGGAGTATGCGCAGCCCGCGCCGGAACGGTCGCCGGCTCCGACGCTGTCGTCGCCGGGAGTTCCGGGTCGGCCGACAAGCTGCGCGGCAGGTGCCAGGCGATCGTGCGGCGCTGAGGCAGCAGGTAGGTCAGAGCCGCGCGCTGTACATCGACAGCCGCTACGTTGCGCACGCGGCCGGGCAACGTGCGCAGCACTTCCGACGCGCCCATCCCGGCGTAAAACGCAAGCTGGTGCGCTGCGTCTTCGGTCGTCTGGATGTCGAATTCGAGGTCGGCGAGGACATCGTCGATCGCGGCAGCGAGGGCATCGGCTTGCGGCGCTGTACTGCGCGACAGCGCGACGCGCGCTTCGACCGCCTGCACGACGGCATCCTCACTGACACCGTCGGGCGCCCGTCCGCCGATGACGAACAGGAACGGCTGTTCCGAGGGCGGAAACCAGGTCGTCAGGTCCGGTGCGGCGCCCCACAGCAGGTCGCCGACTTCGACGGCGGTGCCCCAGTCGTTCTGCAGGAAGTTGACGCCGCTGCCGGCGCCGAGCATTTCCTGTAGCACAAGGAACGCCGCGAACAGTTCGTCGTGCACGGACGGCCCACGGTAGCCGATCCGGAATTCGCGCGCGCTCGAGTCGGCATACAGGCGGATCTCGCGTTCGCCGGCCTGAATCGGCTCGGCCGTGTGCGGCAGCGGCGTCGGTGTCCGGACCGGGAAATCGCCGAACAGTTCACGGACGCGTGCGATCACATCCTGCGACGCGACGTCGCCGACGATCACGAGCACCGCGTTGGCCGGGTGGTAGTGCTGCCGATAGAAGTTCACGACGTCGTCGTGCCGGAGGTTGACGATGTCGGCTTCCCAGCCGATCGTGTTGTTGCGATACGGGTGGGCGAGAAAAGAAGCGAACATCACCGCATCGATCAGCATCGACGTCGGCGAGTTTTCATACATGTGCATTTCCGCCAGAACGGCGCCGCGTTCGGCATCCATATCGTCAACCGGCAGCTCGAGGCGCATCATGCGGTCGGCCTCGATCTCGAGCAGCAGGTCGAGGTTTTCCTTCGGTACCGTCGAGTAGTACGTCGTCTGGTCGAGCCACGTGTAGCCGTGCCACTCGCCGCCCACGGCGTAGATCGAGCTGACGAGCCCGGTGCCGGGGAAGTTTTCGGAGTCGCGAAACGCCATGTGCTCGAGAAAATGGGCGAGGCCGGTCTTGCCAATTGTTTCGTTGCGCGCGCCGACGCGGTAAAGCGCCTGCACGCTGGCAACCGGAAAGTTTCGGTCCTCGAGCACGATGACGGTGAGGCCGTTATCGAGCGTCACGGTATCGGCATTGCGAATGTCCAGCGCGGCCCGTACGTTGCCGGGCCAGATGACCGGGATCAGCAGCAGGCAGGCCAGGCAAACCGGCGAGGCCGTCAGGCCAGTGCGCCTTGCCGTCAGTTGCATGTTCGTCATAGGGCCCGCAATCCCGCGCTGCAAAGCAAAAGCCAATGATGCGCGTCTGATCGCGGAATGCAACGCCTGCTGAACGCTCGCATGGACGCGCCGCGACACACACTTTAGACTCATTCGCTTGAGGTGAATCAGCGAGGAATCACGCATGCTCGGACGGCTGGTACAACGACTGTTCTTGCTGACGCTAACGGCGGCAGTTGCTGGCTGCTCCAATGCATCGTCGAACGAGTCGCTGGCGAAGGAAATTCTGACGGATCTCGTTGTCGCGCGGACGGCGCCCAGTGGCGGCAACGACACGCGCGCGGCCGTCGCCGGGCTGGTCGTCCGGTTGCAGACCGCGGGCTTCGACGATGACGAAATCTTCGACGTCGGCCAGACAGAAAAACTCAGGAATCTCGTTGTCCGCTACCGCAGCAAGCAGCCGGTCGCAGACCCCATCCTGATGATGGCGCACCTTGACGTCGTCGAGGCCTTGCGTGAGGACTGGACCGTCGAACCGTTCCAGCTCACCGAAGCGGACGGCTACTACTATGGCCGTGGTACGACTGACAACCTGGCGGGCGCGGCGATCCTGGTTGCGAACTTCATCCGGCTGCGCCAGGAAGGGTTCGAGCCGCAACGCGACCTGATCGTCATGCTGACCGCGGACGAGGAAACCACCGGCGATGCTGCCACGTGGCTGACGACCGATCGGCGCGAACTGATCGATGCCGATTTCGCACTGAATACCGACGCCGGACTCGTCATGCTCAAGGGCGATCAAGCGCGCGCCTTCATCATGCAAACCAGCGAAAAAGTCTATGTCAGCTACCGGCTCGAGGCGCTCGACCCGGGTGGGCACAGCTCGCTGCCGCGCGCCGACAACGCGATTGCGCGGCTGGCGAGAACGCTGGTCAGCCTGCACGAGCACGAGTTTCCGATCGACCTGAACGAAACCACGCGCGAGTTTTTTGCGCAGTGGCAGGCGCTCGCTTCGCCGGACGATCGCACCCTTATCCGCGGCGTTCTGGACGGCGACGCAGGCGTCATCCCGAGACTGCAGCGGTCGCCGTATTACAACGCGCTGGCGCGCACCACCTGCGTCGCAACCCAGCTCGACGGCGGGCATGCCGAGAACGCGCTGCCGCAGAGTGCCAAAGCCGTCATCAACTGCCGTGTCCTGCCGCAGACGCCGCCGGACGCGATCACGGCGCTGATCCGTGAATACGCTGACGCACACGACGTTTCGCTGACGCAAATTTACGACGCGCGACCGAGCCCACCATCGCCGCTCGACCCGGCCATCATCGAGACATTGACGACTGTCGCGCACGAGCTGTGGCCCGGCATCCCGTTGATCCCGGAAATGTCGACCGGCGCCACCGACGGCCTGTTCGTGCGCAATGCGGGAATTCCGGTTTACGGCGTATCGGGGATCGCCGAAGACCCGGACGATATCCGCGCGCACGGCCAGGACGAACGCATTCGCATCGACTCGTTTCGTGACGCGACCGAGTTCTGGTACCTGATGATCAAGAAGTTCGCGACGTCAGAATGAAGGATGACCTTGCTCGGGGGCGAGCGGGAACCGGGCGCACAACAGTGTCAGACCGCCGACGTTCATGCCGGTGGCAGGCGATCATGCTTGCCGGCATCAGTTTAATGCCGTCGCCGACAAGCTGGGCAGATACTGCGCTGAGTGCCTATTACACCGGCGAACTGTGGCAAAACACGGGGGGTGGAAATCGATCCGGTTCTGCATACCTGTCGGACGCCGGCATAACCATCGAGTCGAAATTCGGCAGCTTGTTCGGTGGCGTCGATGCAAGTCTGTTCGCGTATTTCCTGTGGAATAACAGCAAGACGTTCTCGGACCGATATGTCGGCGACGCGCAGGTCGTGTCCAATATCGACGCGCAGCAGGCGATCCGCGTCTACGAGTTCTGGTATCAGCAAGACCTCAACGAGGATGTGTCGCTGCGTTTCGGTCTCTACGACCTGAACTCAGAGTTTGACGTCGTGAACACTGCCGGCCTGTTCATCAACAGCTCGCACGGTATCGGCGCGGAATACGGGCAATCCGGCGTGGCGGGCCCATCGATATTCCCGGTGACGTCGCTGGCCGCTCGCTTTGACATGGCGATCAACGATCGAAACCTGCTGCGATACGCGATACTCGATGGCGTGCCGGGTGACCCGAACGATCCGGGCAGGACAACGATCGATCTCGGTGGCGGGGATGGCGTGCTGCATGCGCTGGAATACAATTACACCGGGAGCGACGCTGCGCGATTCGGCATTGGCGGTTGGCTGTATTCCGCAGACTTCGACAGGATCGAAGCGACAGCAAGCCGGCCACACGACGACGGCAACGGTGGCATCTATGGTTTTGTCGAGGCGCCCGTCTACCGCGGCAAAGACGGCGTGAGCCTGCGAGGTTTCCTTCGTTACGGCGTTGCGAACGACGAGCTCAATATTTTCGACAGCTATTTGGGCGCAGGCGTCGTTGTGAGCGGCCTGCTGCCGTCAAGGCCGGACGATCGATTCGGGCTGGCGGTTGCGCGCGCCGGAATCGGCGCCGCCTGGGACCGCGCCGCCGGCGGAGCCGACAACCACGAAACCAGCATTGAACTGACCTACAGCATGCAGGTCACCGACTGGTTACGGGTCCAGCCGGATCTGCAGTACATCGTGAACCCCGGGGGTAACCCGGGTATCGATAATGCATTTGCCGTCGGGCTGCGTTTCGAGCTGACGACAGGGCACACGATCGTGCATCGCTGAGGCTGGCGAAATCTGAGTCCCTGGCCTAGCCGAGGTCGCGATAGCTGCCGGAAAAGAACAGCAGCGGGTCGGCTCGCTCCCAGCTGAAGCTGTCGACATGACCGACAATAATGTGATGGTCCCCCGCCTCGTAGATCGCATGCGTGCTGCACTCGAAAACAGCGAGGCAGCCGGGGAGCAGCGGCACGCCGCGCTCGCTGTCGCTGTATTCGACGTTATCGAACAGCGTGTGGTCGGTACGCGCGAAATGGCGGGATAATGCCTCCTGTTGGTCCGTCAGGATGTGCACGGCAAAATGATCCGCGGCCAGGAAGTCCTGCAGTGAATTCGACTCCTTCGCGATGTTCCACAGAACCAGTGGCGGATCGAGCGATACCGAGCTGAAACTGTTCGCCGTTATACCGCAGCGATGTCCCTCGGCACTGCGGCAGGTGACGACGGTGACGCCGGTCGCAAACTGGCCAAGGCAGGCGCGAAACGCACGCGCCGCGTCGTCGGGGCTCAATCCCATTGCGTTTCAATCAATACATGCAATAACACGGCGCCTCAGGCCTCCTCGTGCTCGAGCGTCGTGTAAAAGTCGGCAAGCAGGTCGTACAGGGCCTGCAGGCGATCTTCACCGAATGCCGCTTCGATCTGTGCGTATAAGCGTTCCGATGCCGGGGCAATCTGCTGGAACAGCGCCTTTCCCCGGGCCGACAGTGATACTACCGATTTTCGCTGGTCGCTGGCGTCAACCGCGCGACGAATGATTTTTTCGTTTTCCAAAAACTGCAGGATTCGCGTCAGGCTGGGCGCCAGCAGAAAACTTTCTTTTGCCAACTCCCCGGCGTCGATCGGGCCGTATTCGGCCAGTGCCCGGATCACCCGCCACTGCTGTTCCGTCAGGCCGTGATCGCGCAGCAGCGGCCGGAATCGCGCCATTGCCGCTTCGCGCGCCTTCATCAGCTCCATGGGTAGCGAGTGGCGAAAATCGCGCAGCGCCGGGACGGGATTGGTCTTTTTGGCGCCCCTCACACCGGCTCCGCTGCGACCGGATTACGGAGAGTGCCTATGCCCGGCACCTCGACCTCGACGACGTCACCGTCCTTCAGGTATTTCGGCGGGTCGAAGCGCGCCCCGGCGCCGTTCGGCGTTCCGGTCGCTATGACGTCGCCCGGCTTCAGCCGGTAAAACGTCGACAGGTAGCTGATCAGGTAACGAAACGGGAACATCAGATTGGAGGTGACGTCGTTCTGGCGCTCCTCGTCGTTGACCCGGGTAATAACCTGCAGCTCGCCCATCGGGTCGAGCTCATCCGGCGTGACCATCCACGGTCCGAGCGAGCCGGATTTCTCGAAGTTTTTACCTTGAGTGACGTTGAATTTCGCGTGGCGCAGGAAGTCGCGCAAGGAACCTTCGTTCATGATCGTCAGCCCAGCGATATGACGGTGTGCATCCTGCTCAGGAATACGACGACCCTCCTTGCCGATGACGATCGTGATTTCGCCTTCGTAGTCCAGCTGGTCGGACTCGGGCGGATCCATCAAGGCTTGCCCATGGCCAACGAACGACTCGCGCGTGCGCATGAAAACACTCGGGTATTTCGGGGCCTCGGATCCGTCCCTGTATTCCTCATTGCGATTGGCGTAATTGACGCCGATGCAAATGATTTTTTCGGGGTTCGGTATCGTGGGCAGGAACTCAACGTCGTTAAATTCGATGTCGGCGCCGGCGGTCCGGGCTTCGTCAGCCAGCGCCGGAATACAGTCCGCGCGCAAGGCAGCGCGCAGGTCGGCAAGTTCCGGGTGCCGGGCTCCGAGATCGACAATGCGACCGTCAACGACGGCGCCGAAACTCTCGGACCCGTCGGCCACAAAACTCAGGAATTTCATGCAGCAGCCTCTCTTGTCAATGTGCGGGCAGGCGCGATCGACGCTGGAACCGCTTGAATACCGTCTACGCGGGAAGTATACTTAACACGTTAACGAAATTCAATCCGGGCCGGGAGCGATCCGATGCCGCACCAGATTATCGAATACTCAGCCAACCTCGACGCGGATTTCGCGATCGACGCCCTCGTCCGGGCAATGCACGAAACGGCGGTCAGCCTCGCAAGCCTGCCGACCGGCGGGATCCGGACACGTGCGGTCCGCAGGGAGCATTTCCTCATCGCGGACGGGCACGCAGATAACGCATTTATCAACGTTTCGCTGAGGATCGCCAAAGGCCGAACGGCAGACGAAAAGAAAGCGGCCGGCGAGGCGCTGTTCGAGACGCTGCAGCGCTTTGTCGAATCCGTTTACCAGCGGCGACCGATGGCGCTGTCGCTGGAAATCCAGGAGATCGATCCCGAGGCCCGCTGGAAAAAAGGCAATATTCGCGACTACATGGCGAGCCGGTCAACAGGCGATGACATCAATGCAGCGCGGTAATGCCGGATCAACGTACAGGAATAATCTGCAATGACCGAACTCGAAAAAAATCTCAATGACGTCGAAAAGCTGCTGGCGCGGTTTCGCAAGGAAACGTTGCCACATTTCATCAACGGCAAGGCGGTTCCCGGCAGCTCCGGCGAAGTTTTCGAGAGCGTAACGCCGATCGACAACTCGGTCATCGGCAAGGTTGCGTCGGGTAACGCAGAGGACATCGATGCAGCCTGCCGCGCCGCGCACGAGGCGTTCGCGGCGTGGCGTTCGGTGCCGGGCAAGGAACGCAAGCGCATCCTGCACAAGGTGGCGGACGGTATCGAGGCGCATGCGCGCGAGATTGCGCTCGTCGAAAGCTACGATTCCGGCCAGCCGCTCAAGTTCATGTCGAAGGCCGCGATCCGCGGCGCAGCGAACTTTCGCTTCTTCGCCGACCAGGCGCCGACGGCGCGTGACGGGCAGGCGCTGCCCGCGGACGAGCATATTAACTACACGCTGCGCCAGCCGCTCGGCCCCATCGGCGTCATTACGCCCTGGAATACGCCGTTCATGCTGTCGACGTGGAAAATTGCGCCGGCACTCGCGGCCGGCTGCACCGTCGTGCACAAGCCGGCCGAGTGGTCGCCGTATACAGCGATGATGCTGTCCGAAATCGCGCACGAGGCTGGCCTGCCGGCGGGTGTCCTGAATTGCGTGCAGGGCCTCGGCGAAACGGCCGGAAAATCGCTGACCGAACACAAGGCCATCAAGGCGGTCGCATTCGTCGGAGAATCGCTGACGGGCAGCCACATCATGCGGCAAAGTGCACCAACACTTAAGCGCATGCACCTCGAACTCGGCGGCAAAAATCCCGTGATCGTGTTCGACGACGCCGACCTCGACAGGGCGCTCGATGCCGTCGTGTTCATGATCTACAGCCTCAATGGCGAACGCTGCACGTCGTCAAGCCGGCTGCTGGTGCAGGAGTCGATTCGCGAAGCGTTCACGGCGAAGCTCGTCGAGCGCGTCGCGAGACTGAAGGTCGGTAACCCGCTGGACCCGGCAACCGAGGTGGGCCCGCTGGTGCACGAGCGCCACTTTCGCAAGGTCTGCAGCTACTTCGACATCGCCGTCGAGGACGGGGCGAGAATCGCGGCGGGCGGCAAGGCGGTCGGCGGCGATGGCAACTTCGTGCAGCCGACGGTATTCGCCGATGCGCGAAACGACATGCGCATCGCGCAGGAAGAGATCTTCGGGCCGGTCTTGACGGTGATCCCGTTCAGCGACGAGGCAGAGGCGCTCGCGCTCGCGAACGACACCGAGTACGGGCTTGCCGGCTACGTCTGGACAAACGACATCGGCCGCGGGCATCGTATGGCACAGAACATGGATGCTGGTATGGTCTGGGTAAACTCGGAAAACAATCGCCACCTGCCGTCGCCGTTCGGCGGCATGAAAGCGAGCGGCATCGGCCGCGACGGTGGCGATTACAGCTTCGAGTTCTACATGGAAACGAAGAACATCTGCGTGGCGCTCGGAACGCACCGCGTGCCGCAGCTCGGCAAGTAGGACCTGGTTTTCCGATGAGTCTCTATCAACTGCAGAAATTCCTGTACGTGCTGAATCGCGACGAGAACGCGCAGCAGCAGTATCGGGAGGATCTCGAGAGCCTGATCGGCGATTACGACCTGACTGAAGAAGAAGCGAACGCGCTCAGGGATGGCGATATCGGCCTGCTGTACGTGCTCGGCGTCAACGGGCAGATCCTGATGCACTACGCTGCATTTCTCGGTATCGAGTGGTTCGATTACCTGGACCTGATGAGAGAGGGCATCAAGAAACACGGCGCGGTGCGCGCCGGCGTCTACGCAATGACCGGCGGCGGAGAAAGCTTTACGGTGGAGGGGAAGAATCGATGAGCCTCGTTTATGCCGGCGTCCTCAGCCACGCGCCCGGAATTACCGGCCGTGCGCACCTGGTCAAGAACACCGATGTCAGGGACGAGTTTTACGCGAAGCTGGATCAGCAACGGCGTGACATTGAAGCGAGCGGCGCTGAAGCGCTGGTTGTCATCGCAGCCGAACATTTCGCCAATTTTTTCATGAACAACATGCCGGCTTTTTGCGTCGGCGTCGGTGAGGAATACGAAGGGCCGATCGAGGATCCGGACTGGCTGAAGATCCCGCGGACGACCGTGCCCGGCGCACCGGGTCTCGGAGTGCGGCTGGTGAAGGCAATCATGCAAACGGTCGACACCGCCTATGCCGAGGAGTGGAAGTTCGATCACGGCATCATGGTACCGCTCCATTTCCTGACGCCGAACTACGACCTGCCGATTATCCCGGCCAACATCAACTGCCAGGGGCCGCCACTGACTCCGCTGCACCGCGCATGGGCGTTTGGCGAAGCCATTCGGCGGGCCGCAGATGCGGTGCCCGAGAAAATCGCCGTTGTCGGGACCGGGGGCATTTCCCACTGGCCGGCGACGCCCGACACCGGAAAGATCAACGAGGCCTGGGACCGCGCGTTCCTGGACCGCCTGATGCGTCAGGATCGCGACGCGCTGCTGTCGTACACGGACGAGGACACGTATGCCGACGCGGGGCAGGGCGGCTTCGAGATTCGCACCTACATTGCCGCGGCAGCCGCAGCCGGCGGTCAGGGTGAGCTGCAGTTCTATACGCCGGAGCTGCCGATATTCGCGGTGGGCTGCACCGTCGCGAGCTTTCAGATCGCCTGAGCCAGCTGCTCGACCATGCGCCGAGCGCTCTCGTACGCGCCTTCGACGCGGCCGCGCACGAACCAGTCACCGCAGGCCGCCAACCGATTCGCGGCGTCGACTTGCCGCACCGGCGCCTGCCGGTCGACATTCGCGTAGCGCCAGCGGTGCAGGCGACAGTGCACCGCCGCGCCCATCTCGCGGCCCGACGCGGCTTCGACGGCCTGACGCAGCGTATGTTCGACGTCTGCCGGATCGTCATCCAGGTGCCGGGCGGCCCAGGCATTGCTTGCATGCGCAACCCAGGCCTGTTTCGCATCGCGATCCGGTTTGCTGCTGTTGACCGAGATCCAGCTGATCGCCGAGTCCTTGACGAGCGCCGCGTCCCAGCCCGTGTCCGGCGCTTCATCGAATCCGAGCATCAGCGCGAAACACGGCAGCATCTGTACCCTTCGTGCGTGCCGAGACAGCGACGTATCGGCGGGCAGCAGATCGGCGGCCTGCGGCGCCGGCGCCGAAACGATGACCCAGTCGAATTCGCCGAGCATGTTTGACTCGGCATCATAGAGCCGCCAAAGATCCCGAATCCTTTCGAGCCGATCGACGGCGACATTCAACGTCACGTCAAGGTCGCTGGCCAAATGCTTGCCGAGCGCATTCATGTTCGGGCAGGCAACGTAATGCGGATAATCGTCGTCCCAGTCTCGTACCGATGCGATGCCTTCAGCGTCGATTTCGACGAACCGTGCGTGCCAGGGCTTGACGAGGCCGGCGTCCAACATCGGCGCAAGGAAGCGCCGGAATGCCTTCGTTCGCGCCGTGAAAAACTGCGCGCCGTGATCGAATTTCCAGTCGCCGGCGTAGCGCGTGGCCATACGGCCACCTGAACCGCGCGACTTTTCGAAAACGGATACGGAGTAATTGGACGTCAGGGCCCGGGCCGCAGCGAGCCCCGCCAGACCGGCGCCGACGATCGCGATTCGCGTCATTGCGCGACCAGCACCAGCAGCAGCGAGGCGCAGACGACCGCGGTCACCGCGAGCCGCAGCCGAAAGTAGGACGATTCAATCAGGTGGGACCGGTGCAGCCGCCAGTCGACGAAGACCAGGAACAGGAAGGTCAGGACGAGTGCGACGAGCGTATCGTTGGCCGTGCCCAGGACAAACGTCAGCCACGGCACCAGCACCGCGGCATTACTGGAGACGAACAGGTTCGTCGGGGCCCAGGCCTTGAACTGCAGGTAGATTGCCCAGTGTGTGCCCGCGACAAAGCTCGCGATCGCGAGGCCATAGGCAACAATCGACGCCGTCACCGAGGTGACAGGACCGAAACTGTCAATACCGCCGATGATCGCCGCTGCTGCGGCGATGAACGGCAGCGCACCCGCCATGACGAACGAAGAGTAATGCCTGATCACGATAACCTGCCTCCTGGCGCTGTATTATCGCCGATCAAGACGCGGGTTCCGTGCTTCGCGCACTGCCGGAAACGAAACGTTACAAAGCATTGCTGGTCTACGCCCCCGGCAATCCGGAAACTAGCTGAACCTAATTTCTCGGAGACCACCATGCTGTCCACTCTCGGAGCGCTCGTTATCATGACCGCCGGAGCCACATCGACTTGCGAAGGAAAGCTGCTCGATCAGGATTTCCGGGTGCTCGCGTCCGACGACAGCGTCAACCTCTGCGAGGCTTACGCCGGTAAGGTCGTGCTCGTCGTGAACACGGCATCGAAATGCGGCAATACGCCGCAATACGAGGGCCTCGAAAGCCTTTACCAGGAGTTCGGGGATGATGGCCTCGTCGTGCTCGGCTTTCCCTCCAATGACTTCCTCGGACAGGAGCCCGGCACCGAGGAGGAAATCCAGGCGTTCTGCCGGCTGACCTACAGCATCCGCTTCCCCATGTTTGAAAAAACCTCCGTCAAAGAGAAGAACGCACATCCGTTTTTCCATCGGCTGGCCGCGGAGAGCGGCACGTACCCGACCTGGAACTTCCACAAGTACCTGATTGGACGCGACGGCAATTTGATCGGCGAGTTCAGCCCGCGGACCCAGCCCTACAGTGACGAAGTCCTCGACGGCATTCGCCAGGCGCTCGACAACTAGCACAGGCATGCACCGCAAGCCGTACCTGCCGAGCAAGGACTGCGCGACCTGCGGCCGGCCGTTCAGCTGGCGCAGGAAATGGCAGCGCGACTGGGACGACGTGCGCTATTGCTCGCAGCGATGCCGGCGTTCACGAACCGGGGATGCCTGAAGGGCCCGAAATTCGGCGCGCCGCCGACGACATCGAAGCCGTGCTTCGAGGCCGGCAAATTGTCGACGTCGAGCTGCAGTTGCCGTCGCTGAAGCGATTCGAACGTCGACTGACCGGGACGATCGTTACCGCAGTCGACACGCGTGGCAAGGCGATGCTGACGCGCTTCGACAACGGCCTGACCATGTACAGCCACAACCAACTGTACGGGCGCTGGTACGTCACGCGCCGGCCGTACCTGCCCGACACCGGCCGCCAGCTGCGTGTGGCGCTCTATACGTCGGCCCACAGCGCATTGCTCTACAGCGCATCGGACATCGAGATATTGACGCAACGCCAGCTGCAGCAGCATCCGTTCCTGCGTCGGCTCGGACCGGACATCCTGGACAGGAATCTCCTCGCGCCCGCGGTTGCAGCGCGCCTTGGGGAACCCGCGTTTTGCAACCGGGCGCTCGCGTCGCTGTACCTCGACCAGGCGTTCCTCGCCGGGCTGGGCAATTACCTGCGGTCGGAAATTCTCTGGGCCGCGCGTGTCAGCCCTGACGTGAGGCCGCGCAGTCTCCCGGCCGCAGCACGCAATCGGCTTGCGCGCGAGACGCTGAGAATTTCAAAGCGCTCCTACCGAACCGCTGGGCTGACCATTCCGAGGTCGCTGGCGCGCGAGCTCAAGGGGCGCGGCTGGTCGTTCGAACAGCGCCGCTTCCAGGTGTTCGGACGCGATGGCCTCGAATGCCGCAACTGCGGTTCGACGATCGAAAAATGGGCGCGTGCCGGCAGGAATCTGTTCCTGTGTCCAAAGTGCCAGTCGGCTTCTGGCGCAAACCACGGTTAGTCGTCCTCGCCAGCCTGCTCGTCCCACAGAGACGGCATCAGCATGCGCACGAAGTACGCGTATTCGAGTGCGGTCCGCATCGCGAGCTGATCCTGGTTGGCCGTGCCGCCATGGCCGCCTTCCATGTTTTCGTAGTAGAAGAAGTCGTAGCCCATGTCGTCGAGTTTTGCGGCCATCTTGCGGGCATGGCCCGGGTGAACGCGGTCGTCCTTCGTCGACGTGTAAAAGAACACCGTCGGATACGGTCTGCCTGCGACGAGATTTTGGTAGGGTGAGTACTTGCTGATGAAAGCCCAGTCGTCGGGCTCGTCGGGGTTACCGTACTCACCCATCCAGCTCGCGCCGGCCAGCAATTTCGAATAGCGCCGCATGTCCAGCAGCGGCACGCCGATGTCCATTGCGGCAAACAGGTCCGGACGCTGAGTCAGTGCGACCCCGAGCAACAGTCCGCCGTTCGAACGCCCCAGGGCGCCCAGTCTGTCGGGCGACGTTACGCCGGTCTCGATCAAGTGTTCCGCAATCGCAAAATAATCGTCGTATACGCGTTGCCGGTTTTCGCGCAGCGCGGCCTGGTGCCAGCGAGGGCCGTACTCGCCGCCGCCACGCAGGTTGGCCAGCGCCAGCACGCCGCCCCGCGAGATCCACAGGCGGCCGGCGAGGGCGCCGTGCTGGGGCCGTGCCGGATCCTCGTAATACACCGGCAGAATCGGATCCAGGAAGCCGCCGTATCCGTACAGGATCGTCGGCGCATCACCCCTGCGAAGCACATCGTCGCGACCAATGAGGAAGTACGGGACCTGCACGCCGTCGCTGCTGGTCGCGAATGCCTGGCGCATGACGACGTCCGTCGCGTCATAAAGGGCCGGAATCGATGCGATCTCGATAATTTCATTGTCGGCCGACACGTGATACAGCGCGGTCGGCTTGACGGCGCTTTCGAAACTGACGAGCAGATCGTCACGGCCGCTGCTGGTTGCTGCCAGCAGCGCGACACCGCCTTGCGGCAGGTCGAATGTTTCCGACCGCCAGCCATTGTCTGTTCGCCGCAGCCGCTTGATCATGCCGATGACGTTCTCCAGCAGTTCGATGTAAACGCCGGATTGTCCAATCTCGATAGTCGTGACGGCCTGCGTTTCGGACGGGGAGAACACAAGTTCGCTGGTATCCCCCGCAAGTGATAGCGCGACAATATCGCCGCGCCGGTACTGCGTGCCTGCATGGGTCCAGTCCTGTTCCAGGTTCAGGATCGCATGGCTACCGATAACCCCTTCGAGGTTAACGCGCAGCGGGAGTCCGGCGCGGTCCCTCGCCTTGCCTTCCGAAACCGGGATATACAGCGTGTCGTTCCAGTCTGCGAGGAAATGCACGAGAAACGCGTGTTTCGCGCCCGCACTCTCGAAGACCTGCGGCGCAACGAGCGTGTCCGCGACGTCGATGCGGTACAGAAAACTCGACTTCAATAACGGCGTGCCACGCGACCACTGGCGAACCTCGCGCGGATACCCGGAATTCGTCAGGCTGCCGTCGCCCCAGTCGGTGGCGACCAGCAGCGTATCTTCGTCCAGCCAGTCAACATATGACTTGGCTTCCGGCACGAAAAAGCCGGTCTCGACAAACGCTCGTTTGCTGAGGGAAAACTCGCGATAGACGGATTCGTCCTTGCCGCCTATCGACAATTCGACAAGACACCGATCGCTCTGACCGCCGGCGCAATCGATGCCCTTGTAGACCCAGTTTTTGCCTTCTTTTTCGGCGAGCTCGTCGACGTCCAGCAGTACTTGCCACTGCGGATCACCGGCAATTAATGCGTCGATGGAGGTCTTGCGCCAAATGCCGCGCACATGGTCCCTGTCCTGCCAGAAACTGTGGAAATCGCTGCCGATTATTTCGCCTTCGGGCAGCCGATCGTCCGACGTCAGAATCGCGAAAGCGTCCGAATACAGCCCGTCAAAAAGCGGGTGATCACGAAGCTGCTCGAACGTGGCTGCGTTGTGCTTGCGCGCCCACTCGAGCGAGCGCTCGCTCTCGATGTCTTCGAGCCACAGGTATGGATCGGTAGCCTCGTCAGCGATTACGGTCGAGGTCAGCGTGGTTGCAACGAACGCACAAACGATGAATCTCATTGAAGTCCCTGCTCCGGTGTATAAAGTCGCGCGCCATTCAGTGCAGATGCGGCAACGCAAACAGCATGAACATGCCCAGCAGCACCCCGGCACGAAAGCCCCAGGCAACGAATCGGCGGCCGGAGTCCTCGACGTCGCTGTGCTCGTGGTTTACGCCAAACGCAACCACGTGCACCAGCGATCCCGCGACGAATGCCTGGAAATACGCGAGGCTTTCCAATTCCGCCAGCCGCACGGCCGGCGCCCCGAAGAAAAAGGCTGCCGCCGTCGCAGCGATGACGAGAGCAAACGTCGCAATGGCTGCGCCGGTTCCGAAGCCGGGACGCACCGACCACCAGATCGTCATGCCGACCGGCAAGCGATGCAGAATCACTCCGACGGCCAGCTGGTTACCGAATATAGAGTTCCAGAGACGCGAATTCGTTCCGTCGTCGATGTTCGTGATCGCCGTGCCGACCCCGGGCAACAGTGCCAGACCATCAATCAGTGCATGAACGACGAGTCCGGAAGCCGCGAGTATGACGATGAATACATGCGCCTCGCGATGGAACTCGCGAAAGGTTTTCTCGATAACGATCGGGAACAAAAGGCCAATCAGAAGAAACAGGAACGCGATCCTGCCACCGGTTATCACGGCGTCGGGGATGATGTAAACGCAGACGATGCCTGCCACGGTGACCAGGATAAAGCCGTCGAGCATTTGCCGCCCGGTGGGACGTCGGCGCGCCCAGCCATAGATCATGGGGCCGAGCAACAGCGCGACGATGCTGAGGATGAAGTAGGTCAAAGGAGGCACCGGGTATCAGGCATATGCACTCAAGGTCCAGACGCGCAGCGGGCCGCTATGGTCGCACATTGCCTTGCGACCCTAAAGAGAGCGCTCGCCGATACGGGTAGAGAGCACGTCTGTCGCTCGGCTCAAGTTCGCCTCGACACGGATGTCAGGGCAGAATAGTTCGCATGTTCCCGATCCGCGACGACAATCCGCAGATCCTGTTGCCGATCGCAACCTTCGGCATTATCGCGCTGAACGTGCTGGCCTGGGCGTTGCTGCAGGGGTTTGGCGCCGAGCCGGCGCTGTCGGCCTCGGTCTGTAAGCTGGGCCTGATTCCGGGCGACCTGCTGGACGCATTTCGCGGCACGGTGCGCGTTCCGATCGGTGACGGGCGATTTTGCGAGACCAGCGGCGGCACAAACGCATGGCCGACGCTGTTTACGTCGATGTTCATGCACGGCGGCTGGTTTCACATTATCGGCAACATGTGGTTCCTGTGGATCTTCGGCGACAACGTCGAGGACGCGATGGGCCATGTCCGCTTCGTCATCTTTTACCTGCTGTGCGGACTGGGCGCGGCCGGCCTCCAGATCGCCGCCAATCCGGATTCCGCCGTGCCGATGGTCGGGGCATCAGGGGCGATCGGCGGCGTCATGGGTGCCTACATCGTCCTGTACCCGCGTGTGCACGTTCACATGTTGCTGTTGCTCGGTTTCTACGTGACGACGTTCGCCGTGCCCGCTGTCGCCATGCTCGGTTACTGGATTCTGGTGCAGGTCATCGGTGGCGTTGGTTCAATCGGTGCCACCGGCGGGGGCGTCGCGTTCTGGGCGCACGTCGGGGGGTTCGTCGCCGGTGCGATGCTTGTCTTCCTGTTTCGCGATCGCGAGCTGTTGCGGCGCCACCCGTACCATGGCTGGCGCCAGCCGCCGTCGCCAACGCGCAACTGGCATCGAATCAATCGACGCTGATATCGCGCGCGTGTTTGCCGGGCGGCAACTTGGGCCGCAGGAAAGAACCGGTGCTGAGAAACGCTACCGTGTTTTCGATAACGAATTCATCTTCGACGATATAGTGGTGATTGTCGTCGACGACGAGAAAATCGCGCATGCCGTCAACCCGCGTCCGCGCGACGGAAACCTTGCCGTCGTCCGGGTTCGGCAGCATCGCCGACATCCACGGGTTC
>JBFIQH010000037.1:0-18524 GCA_041609735.1 Woeseiaceae bacterium
CGTGATGTGCTGGGTTGCCCGGTCGAGCGCGAAGCCGGCGCATCCGGTCTCGTCCAGCTGCGTGCCGGCAATTCGCTGATCGACATTCTCGATGTGTCGGGATCCGCGGAAGCCGATGATGACGAGATTCAAAGGGCGGACAACATGGACCATGTCTGCCTACAGCTGAAAGCGTGGGACGAAAAATTGATTGTCGGTCATCTGCGCCGTCACTCGGTCACTGCGGGTGATGTCGTCATGCGTTACGGCGCGAAAGGAACCGGGCCGTCGATGTACATCAGCGACCCCGACGGCAATACCGTCGAGCTGAAGGGTGAACCCGATTAGGGCCGGCATCCGGCTGGCCACTCTGCTCATCGCCCTCGCGCTCTCTGGCTGTGGCAACGACAGGGAATCGCGAGGCGAGCCGCTCGTGCTGTCCGTCATGACATTCAATGCCTGGGGCGCGGGCAGCAACGAGGGAAAAGCGGTCGACGAGACGATCGCCGTATTGCGTGCAGCCAATGCCGACATCATCGGCCTGCAAGAGGTGCTCGCCGAAGCCGATGACTGCCGGCCCGACGATTGTCCCGCCGTTGGTCCTGATGACATTGCCGAACGGCTGGCCGAGGCCCTCGGCTACCACGTGTACCTGCAGAGCAGCGAAAATGAGGCCTTGTGGGCCAACGCGATACTGAGTCGGTATCCGTTCGCCAGCAGCATCGAGGACGACCTGGGTGCCGTGTTGGACGTCAGCGGGCGGCAAGTCGCCGTTATCAATATTCACCTGACCGATTACCCGTACCAGCCGTACCAGTTGCTCGGCATTCCGTACGGGCGCGCGCCGATGCTGCAGATAGAGGACGAAGCGATCGCTGCCGCGCTCGCCGCGCGCGGCGACGCCGTGACGCTGGTGCTCGACAGGATCGCTGCGTTGGACGATGTCGATGCCGTGCTGGTGACCGGCGATTTCAACGAGCCGTCGCACCGGGACTGGAGCCCGCGAGCCGCGTCGTCCGGTCGCCACCCGATCGCCGTCAACTATCCTACGGTCCTGGCGTTCGAGCGCGCAGGCTTCATCGATTGCTGGCGAGCGGTCTATCCGGATGAGATGGAGGCACCCGGGTACACTTGGACGCCGACCTCGTCGGCTGATGATCCCGACGAACATCACGACCGCATCAGCTACGTGCTCGTGCGCGGTGATGATGTAGCTGTCAAGGGCGCGCGGCTTATCGGCGAGTCGCCGGCGGTCGCCGACATCGTCGTCGTGCCCTGGCCGTCGGATCACCGCGCGGTTGTCGCTACCGTTTCGATACCCTGAGCGAAACACGTGGCAGCAGACAACAACCCCTATACGTTTGTGCGGTCATCGGACAGTTCGACGATCGGGCTGTTCTCGAGCAGCGCCGCATAGTGCTGCCGTATCGGCCCGAGGTCGATGCTATTCAGGTACGACGAGTAAACCAGATAGCTCAGCAGGAAACGCCGGTCTGCCGCCCAGGGCGGCAGGTAACGCGGCGGCTTGCACAGCCCCATCTCGACCAGTTCACACAGTACCGGGATGTCCTCGATGTTGAGCTTGCCGCAGAACAGCAGCTGCAGGCAGTCCGAGCGGCCGGCCGCGACCGCGGCGCGCAGGAAATTGTGCACGCGCAACAAGCCGTCGAGATAGACGATGTCTTTCGTAAACGGTGCGCCGCCGGTGATGACGCCGCCGCGAAACACGCGGCGCGCGTTTTCGAAGGCCTGGTCCGCGCTGCTGACGCGTTCGAGGAAATAGCGGAATACGTCGACGAAGTCGGCGCCCTCGATGGCCATCTGGATCGCGATGATCCGGTCGGCGAGCCGCCGGAAACGATCGATGTCGATGGAGCCGGTTATGAATTCGGCAAACACGGCGAGACCTTCCTGCGTCTTTGTCGATCCCGGATGGCTGGCGCCGAGGATGGGAAGGTCGGTCTGGGCTATGCCGTTCAGCGACGTCGCAACGTGAACGTACGCCTCGTGATGGATCAGCTGCTGAATGTCCTTGTCGGTAAAACAGGCACTGCGCCGGATGCGGATGCGCTTCGGGCCGGCAAGCGCATTCGCGGACAGTTCGTCGACGACCTGCACGTCGGGAGCCTTGTCGCCGAACATGGTCTGTACCGCATTTTGCATTTTCGAGGCGACGTGATCGGCGAGGTAGCAGGCCGGGGCGGGCGCGCCGGCATCGACATGGCTGATTCGATCGAAGGCTGCCGAGAACCGGGTTGCGAGATCCAGGCTCGTCGATTTTTCATCTTTCAATGCATCGGTCGGGGCGCCGTAGAGCGTGCGCGAGTGCGTGAAGAATCCGGGCGTCCCGCAGGCGGCGAGCATGCGTGCGCTGGCTTCGAGTTTCCCGATAATCGTCGTGAACCAGAGATCGACCGGCGATTCGCCGCGGATCTGCTTTCTTGCCTCGTCGAGCATGGCGACGGTTGGCGCCGGATCGAACGGTGCGTACTTGACCGGCGGCAGCCTGTACGACTTGTTCTTCAGAAATGCATCCCGGTAGCTCTGCGGCCAGGAAAGATGAGTCAGTACGCGGATCGTCTGCGCGGCTTTGAAAAGCAGGCTCGCTACGTTTCGAATACGTTCGCGTTCGTCAGTCATTGAAGCAGCCATGACGTCTCGCACGATTGGAATACCATCTGGTGTCGTGACCCGCTCTCGCAGGGGTTTCTGTCAGTCACGTTGATTGCGGCTGTAAACTGCCCCGAAGCGCGCAGCAAAATAATTGGTGTCCTCAAAAATCTGGCGCCATTTAGGGTCGTTGGTATTGGCGTGGTCGGGGCGTCGCTCCGAGATCAGGTATTGCAATATTGCCGGCACTGCCGCCAGTTCAGCCATTTCTCTGTCGTCCATGAGCCCTCCTGTAGCTTGTCGGTTTGTACACAATCGTTTTCGCGGCCGCGAAACGCGTTCGCACCGCCGGCCCTATGCTACCGTAATCGAGCTGGGCTCGATGCCGCGAAGAAGACGTCCGAGAAGGTCGGCGCCTGTGATCACCCGCTTGTTTTTCTGTGCCCACAGCAGAACTATGTCCTTGTCGATTGCGGCGTCGCTCTTGGCGGACAGGCCGCGCTTCAGCGCGAGAATGATGTGCCCCAGCGGTTTCTTCGGGTCCTCGATGACGACCGGACGGTGGCAATGTGAATAGGGATCGACCTTTTCGACGTCCGAGAGCACCTCCCGCAAGTAGGCATCCGAATCCAGCAACAGCTGGGGCTTGCCGGTTTCGTCGGTAATGATGATCCACTTGTGTCCCGAGGCGTTGACCTGCTGCACAAAGGGATCTGACGCTTCGGAAACGTCGGGTATTAACGGCAAGTCGATCTTTGTCGGCAATTCGATGATGCTCAGCGGGTCGACAACCTCGCCTTCATGTTCGATCGGCACATCATCGATATCAAGAAAATTCAGCGCGCCCCGGCCCTCAATGGCGTCGATCTCGGCAAGGTCGGACACGATGTGCTGTTCGATGACGCCGCGCAACTGCTGTTCTTTCAGGTAGACAATATTCTCTGCTCCCAACAGATAATCGAGCAACCACGCACTGGGCTTAGCGACCGGGTACAGCACATACTGGTAAAAGCGCATCACCGGGCTCAGTAGCGACGCCATTTTCATTGCGTGACGCGAAAAGTACGCCTGCGGGATGATTTCGCCGGCGAAGGTAATAACTATCGTCGAGAAGGCGAACGCCGCGATACCGGCCATGACCGAGTTCGACAGGAGCGTTAACAGTACGTTGATACCGACGTTTCCCCACAGAATCGTCGTCAACAGGAAATTTGCGTCACGACGCAGCAGCAAAATCCTGGCTGCGATTTCATTTCCCGTGCTGGCCTCGGCCTCGAGCCTGAGCCTGCTGAGACTGAAGAACGCGAGGTTCAGGCCGGAGAACATGGCGGAATGGCACAGGCAGATCACTATGCCCGTCCAGACTATAGTTTCCATTGCTTATTCCAGGTTCGGATTTGGACGGCACACTCTACACCGTGCGAGAGAACTTCGGCACAGGAATAGCTGGCTCGAGTGCCGGGGGTGCCGTGCGGGTCCGTGCCTGCTTCACCGAAATAGCTTGAACGACTTTACGCGCGTGCCGATACTGGTGCCCTGAAACCAAGGAGCATCGGCCAATGGGGAGCTCGGTTGTTTCCAACGCCATGGCGACACATCCGGAGCTGGCGGCGATCGCCGTGCTCGTCCTCGGGCTGGTCATTGCGCGCCTGGCGAGCATTGCCGTTGGTTACGGTCTTGCAGCGCTCGACCGCAGGGTCTCGAGGATAACAACGAGCGAAACCAGCGTCCTGACGCCGCGGCTGATATCGCTGTCGCGCGCATTCGTATTCTGGCTGCTGCTGGTGCTGGCCGTCGCGCTGGCCGCCCGGGTCCTCGGCGTCGGCGGCGGACTCGCGGCACTGAATATCGAGTTCATACAGTTTGTGCCCAACGTGCTCATCGCCTTCGCGATTGTCGTCGCCGGCCACCTGACCGGCTTGCTGGCCAGCAACCTGCTGACGCAGTTCAACAACCAGATTCCGGTCGACTCCGTCGGGCCGCGCCTGCTGCACGCAACGATCGTTGCCGTCGCCGTGGTCATGGGCCTGCAGCACATTGGCGTCGACATCACGTTCATCACGCGTTTGCTGTTGATACTGGTGGCGATATCGACCGGCGGCCTGATGCTCGCGTTTGCGCTCGGCGCCAAACAGCATGTTGCGAATCTCCTGGCACATCGCGAGGTCAGTCGGCTGGCGATCGGCGAGCGCATCCGCATCGATGATGTCGAGGGTCCGATACTGGAAATAACGAGCACGACGGTAGAGATTACGACCCCGTCCGGTGTCGTGTCTGTGCCTGCATCACGATTTGCCGAAACGCATGTGCTGCGGTTGCGTGGTGACAAGCACGATGGCTGACACCGATGTGCTGAACGCGGACTTCGCGCGCAAGTATCCGGATAAGTTCGCGCGGCTGCTCGGCCGCGGTGACGGCAATGAAATCTCGAAGGTACTGAAGAAGCTGCCCAGGCCCGTTGCCGCTTCGGTAGTTGCGCGCCTGCCGGCATCGCGCATGGACCTGCTGCTCGGCGCGGACGAGTCGGAAGCGGCTCACTGGCTTGCCGACGCGACCTTCAACGATGCGGTTGCGTTGTTGTCGAGAATTCCACGGGAGCGCAGCCTCGTGCTCGTCAATTCGCTGAAACATCGCGAGCGGCGCCGGCGATTGCTGCAATACCTGAAGTACCCGGCCCACAGCGTCGGGGCGCTCGTCACCGATGCGCCGGTGCGAATCGGGTCGACGACCGGGATCGACGAGGTGCTGAAGGAGCTGCGCTCGTTCGAGCGCGACAGTTCCCGGCCCGTTGTTGTCGTGGCGCCTGACGGGACCTACTTCGGCGTGCTCGACCCCTGGCGGTTGCTGACTGGCGAGCCGCCTCACGGATCGGCGGCCGATTTTGTCGCGAAAGTGCCGGCGATCCATCCGGAAACCTCGCTCGCCGCAGCCGTCAAGGATCCGGGCTGGCACGATCATAGCTGGCTCCCGGTTATCGATCACGAGCGTCGCATCCTCGGCGGTGTCAGCCGCTCGAGCGTGTTCACGGCGGCCGCCCGGTTCGCGCATGATGCCCGACCCGGTCGTGATGTACTGAGCGTACTTGTCGGCGATGTCGTCCACCTGTTCGGCGAGTTGCTGACGCGCGCACTTACGAAGCGCGGGACGCGCTGATGCTCGAGCTCGCATTACGGGAAGCCTACCTCCGGGAACAGCCCGCCGACGCCGCGGAATCGCTCGAAACGATGAGCGACCGCAGCGTAAAGAAGCAACTCGATGGCGTCCGCCCCGAGGCAATCGTCACGACTCTCGAGATGCTGGCCGACAGCCGCGCCCGTTCGGTGTTTCGGCAGCTCGACAGCGCACAACAACAAGGCGTTCTGCAGGAAGCCTCGCCGCGGCTGGCCCTGATCCTGCTCGGAGGCCTGCCCGACAAAGTGCGATCGGAGCTACTGGCTAAATTGCCAGCCGCCATAAGGAAAGACCTCGAGCGCCTGCAGCAATTCGACGAAAACTCGGCGGGCCGACTGCTGGACCGGCCCTACGACACGATTCGCAATGACATGACGGTCGGCGAAGCGCTGAAAGTGTTGCGAGATTCCGGTACGCGTCGCGCACGCTCAATGTACGTCGTTGATCGCGAAAACCGGCTCGTTGGCCGGGCAGACATGCAGGCGATCGCAATGGCTTACGAGGACCAGCCTCTCGCCGACGTGCTGGAAAATGTCGAGAGCACGGTGCTTCCAACAGCACCACGCAAGGAAGTCGTCGAGCAGCTGGAAAAGCACCGCATCGATTCACTGCCTGTTGTCGATGTCGACGGGCGCCTGATGGGCGTCGTCCGTTACCATCGGCTGTTCGACGCGATCGAATCGGTCGCAACGGCCGATATTCAGAAAATGGTCGGCGCAAGCGCGGACGAACGCGCGCTGTCGGGTGCGATGTTCTCGGTAAAGCGCCGCCTGCCGTGGCTGCATATCAATTTGCTGACTGCTTTCCTGGCAGCGGCCGTGGTCGGCTTCTTCGAAAGCCTCATCGCGCAGTTCACCGCGCTCGCCGTGCTGCTGCCGGTGGTTGCCGGCCAGTCCGGCAACGCAGGCTCGCAGGCGCTCGCGGTAACGATGCGCGGCCTTGCGCTGCGCGAGATCGGGACCCGCGAATGGCGCCGCGTGCTGACCAAGGAGATCCAGGTCGGGCTCGTCGACGGGCTCGCGCTGGCCGTGACCTGCGGGTTGTCGGTTTATGTCTGGAGCTGGTCGGTAGGGCTCGCGCTGGTCATCGCGGTCGCGATGGTGCTGTCGATGGTTGCCGCCGGCATTTCGGGTGCACTGGTGCCGATCGTGCTGACCCGCCTCGGCCAGGATCCCGCCACCGCGTCGTCGATCATCCTTACGACCGTGACCGACGTCTCAGGCTTTATTTCTTTCCTCGGTACCGCGACGCTGCTGTCGTTCATGCTCTAGCAGGCGGGCAGCACCGCGCCTCTGCAGGCCGCTAGCGAACGGACGACGCGAGCGAGTCCAGTTTGCCCTGGTAGGTCTCGAGAATCTCCGGCACTATCTCGTCGGTTACTTTGAGCCGACGTACCTCGTCGCTTTCCGGGAAATGAATCTCGCCGCCGTTCATCGACTGCCTCGCCGTGGTTACGACGTCGGCCAGGTTGGCGTCGATCGTGCGCTCTTCGCCGGCGTACTGGGCAGGATTCAGCGTCTCGCGAATCTCCTTCGAAAAATTCCAGTTCGAGACGATGCTTTCGCCAATCGGTGCAGCCCATTCGTCGATCAGCATCTGGCGGGATTCCGGGTCCGCTACGAGTTCCGGGTACTCCGGATACTTCGTGAAGATCCAGAGCACGCCGATGCGGTTCAACAGGCCCGCGATGAACGCGCTGTCTGCGTCGAGCTTCGTGCAGTGCCTCGCGATGGCTTCGGAGAGTGCGGCAACGCGCAGACCGAGTGACCAGGTCTCGCGCAGCTCTTTTTTCAGCGGCTCGAGACCGGTAGAGGAGTGCAGCTGCTCGACGGCATAGGCAATTGCAGTCGATCGAACTTTCTGGAAGCCGATTCTCCCGATCGCGGCATCCAGACCTTCGATCTTGACGCCAGCCGGGTTGTAAAAGGTCGAGTTTGCCAGCACCAGGATCCGTAACGTCAGCGCCGCGTCGACGCTGATAATCGTCGCAAGATCCTTGCTCGTCGTGTCCGCGTCATCGAGTGCGGTACGAATCCGGATGACGACATCGGGGAACGAGGGTAGCGAAATTTCGTCGCGATTGAGGTCTCTGGCCAGCGATTTGGCGAAGTTGAAATAGGCTTCCTGAGACATTTCCGCTCCCGTCTGTGTCGATCATGCGCACCCGTAGACAGGCTATCGGCCGGCATCCGGGGTTCTTTAGGTTTCCGGGCGGCGCCGGGCCTGCTCCGGGGTGAGCGTTTATTCGTCCCCGCCGCCCGGAAATTTGGCTAGAATGCAGGCGAAGCGGGCGTCGTATAGTGGTTATTACCCGAGCTTCCCAAGCTCGAGAGGTGGGTTCGATTCCCATCGCCCGCTCCAGTCTCCCGGAGTGTAGATGTGGCATTGAAACGTGCGTTGGTCGTGGACGATTCCAAGGTCGCGCGGATCACGCTCAAGAACCAGCTGGAGGCCTACGATCTTCGGGTGGAGCTCGCCGAATCGGGCGAGGACGCGCTGGAATTGTTGAAGACGCACATGGTCGATGTGATTTTCATGGATCACATCATGCCTGGCATGGACGGCCTCGAAGCTGTGTCCCTGATCAAGAGCAACCCCGCGACGGCAACGATACCCGTGATGATGTACACGTCCAAAGAGGGCGAGGTATACGTCAGTGAAGCGCGCGCGCTCGGGGCGGTCGGAGTCCTGCCCAAGCGCGTCGAGCCCGGCGTGCTGTTCGGAATGCTCGAAAAACTGGGCCTGGTCAAGGATCGACGCGGAAAGTCCAATGGTGGCGGCACCGATGCAGAGGGCGAAGCGGCGGATGTCGGCGACAAGCCGCTGGGTATCGAGGTTTCCCGTGTCGTTTCGCGAATACTGGAGGATCAGCACATCGAGCTGCGCTCCGACATCCTCAACAGCTACCGCGGTTTTGCGAAAGAGGTTGCAGTCGAATTACATGATCAGATGCGCGAGGACCAGCGCATTGAAGAGGTCGAGCAGGAGCTGGCACGCCGGCAGCAGCGGACCTGGCGCGTTGCCAGTATTTTGCTCGCATTCGTGGTGGTCATCGTGGGTATGCAGTGGCTGCACGTGCGATCCGAACGCGATGCTGCGATGGCGGAGTTGTCAGATGCCCGCGCGGCCCTGGAGCAGGAGCGTCAGGCGGCCACGGCCCGGCAAGAACAGCTCGCGACAATCACAACCGCCGAGCAATCTTCTTTCGAATCGGCGGAGCGCAGGCAATACCTCGACAGACTGATTCGGGACATGAACGCGGCCGGCGCCGTCCCGTTCTACGAAGTGCCGTTCAATGAAGCCCGAGTCGACGATATCAGCTGGCTAATGCTGCGGCTGACCGACGCGGGGTTCGAGGGCACGTTGCAGATCGAATCGCACCTGGGTGCATTTTGCCTGGTCAGCGATGCATCGGGTATCTATCAACTCGAGGATGCGGATGCGCCGTTTACCTCCTGTTCGTTCATCGGCCACCCTCTCGACGGCTCGCGACTGTTGAGCGACCGCCAGACGTCGCATTTCGAATTCTTCCGCGCCGCATCGCCGTTGCTGGCCGATAGCGGCATTGATTTGCAAGTCGTCATTCGCGATCGGACAGACTCGGTGCCGCGCGTGCCTTATCCCGACAACCCGCAAACGGCGGGCGACTGGAATCGCATCGCCGCGATCAACAATCGCCTGGAGTACGCATTACTGCCCGGCGACGCGTTGTGATTTTGGTGTTGAGGCTGGCGAGAAATGGATCGTCACGAAATAATTGCGCCAGGAACCCGCGTCTTGCACGAGGTATAGAATCACCCCGTCGCTAAGAATATTGGCTAAAATGCGCGCGACGCGGGCGTCGTATAGTGGTTATTACCCAAGCTTCCCAAGCTCGAGAGGTGGGTTCGATTCCCATCGCCCGCTCCAGATTCATCCGACACTCTCGTTACCAGCACAGGCTGACAGAATGCGCGCAGACCCGGCGGACCGGATCGGGCGGGCGAACCAACCGCCAGGTACCCGAAAACGCAAAGGCAAGATGAAACGATGGCTGTGGCGTTTTGTGCGCGCGGTATCGATAGTCGTTGCAGCCCTTTTCGGAATCAGCATTCTGCTGGTGTTGCCCCTGCGCTGGATCAACCCGGCAACGACGGCATTCATGATTGCGGACGAGCGGGATCTGGATGAGATCCGCTTCGAATGGACAGCGATTGAAGACATGTCGGAGTCATTAGCACTTGCCGTGATCGCTGCGGAGGATCAGCGCTTCTTCGATCATGCCGGTATCGATTTCGCATCCATCAAAAAGTCGGTCGAGGATGCGCGGCGGCGTGGCGCGGGGCTGCGCGGCGCATCAACGATTACACAGCAGGTCGCGAAGAACCTGTACCTGTGGCGCGGGCGCAGTTTCGTCCGAAAAGGCATCGAGGCTTACCTCGCGCTGCTTATCGATTTCACATGGCCGAAGCGACGCATCCTCGAGGTCTACCTGAACGTTGCCGAGTTCGGTCCGGGGATCTATGGCGTTGGCGCGGCAAGCAAGATTTATTTCGGCAAGCCGGCGCGCGCGATCAGCGATGCCGAGGCGGCGCGCCTCGCGGCCGTGTTGCCGAACCCGATCCGTCTCAACGCCGGCAACCCTTCCGAGTATGTTCGTGAACGCCAGCGATGGATCGTCGGGCAGATGCAGCGTTTGCGACGCGAGCAGGTACTGCTCGCGATACACGGCAAGTCGTAAACAGTAATGGTGGCCATCGGCGATAAGGACGATGTCGGGTTTTTGCGCCGCTCGGTCGGTGTCTTCGCGTACAGCCGCCGAGCGATGGAGCTCGTCTGGACGACCAGTCGCTCGCTGACCCTGATCCTTGCCGTTCTTAAGGTCATTGCCGGCGTGCTGCCGGCGGCAATCGCGTACGTGGGACAACTGATCGTCGATGCCGTCGTCGCTGCAATCGCTGCGGACGAGCCCGATACGCGCGGCGTCTTTCTGCTGATCCTGCTCGAAGCCGTCATTGTTGTCGCCGTGGCAGCGTGCCAGCGGGGCATATCGGCCAGCCAGTCGCTGTTGCGCGCCCTGCTGGGCCAGCGGGTCAACGTCATGATTCTCGAGAAAGCGCTGACGCTGCAGCTGACGCATTTCGAGGACGCCGAGTTCTACGACAAGCTGACGCAAGCCCGGCGCGAGGCATCCAGCCGGCCACTGAGTCTCGTCAACCGGACGTTCGGCCTGATCCAGAACTCGCTGTCGCTGGCGAGCTACGCGTTCCTGTTGTTCGCGTTTTCGCCATGGGCCGTGCTGGTACTCGTGGTCGCAGGGCTGCCGTCGTTTTTCGCCGAAGCGAAATTCTCGGGAGACGCATTCCGACTGTTCCGCTGGCGTTCGCCGGAAACGCGCATGCAGATGTACCTCGAGACGGTTATCGCGCGCGAAGACGGTGTCAAGGAAGTAAAACTGTTCCAGCTGGGGCCGCGCCTGCTACAGCGTTACCGGGACATATTTCAAAAGCTGTTTCGCGAAGACCGCAAGCTGACGTTGCGCAGGGATACCTGGGGCTTTTTCCTCGGATTGATTTCGACGGTCGCATTCTATGGCGCGTACGCGTGGATCGTCGTCGCTACGGTCAATCGCGAGATCACGCTCGGCGCGATGACGATGTACCTGATGCTGTTCCGGCAGGGCCAGTCCGCCGTCGCGGCAATTCTGTCGGCGATCAGCGGCATGTACGAAGACAATCTTTATGTGTCGAACCTTTACGAGTATCTCGAGCAGCCGGTCATCAGCCGCTCCGGTACCAAAACCGAGGGACCGGAGCCGGCGCGCGGACTCGAGCTCGAGCATGTCTCGTTCGCCTACCCGGGCGCGTCGGAGTTTGCGCTCGAAAACGTCAGCCTGCAGCTCAGGCCGGGCCAGAGTCTCGCCGTCGTAGGCGAGAACGGATCCGGCAAGACGACGCTGATCAAGCTGATCACCCGCCTCTACGAGCCGACGCGAGGTCGGATCCTGCTCGACGGGCTCGACCTCGTCGACTGGGACATCGAAGCGCTGCGGCGCCGCATCGGCGTTATCTTCCAGGATTTCGGGCGCTACCAGTTCTCTGTCGGCGAGAACATCGGTGCTGGGGACGTCGACAACATAGACAACAGGGAACGCTGGGTCGACGCCGCCGAGCGCGGCATGGCTGCGCCGTTTATCGACGTGCTGCCTGACGGCTACAACACGCAGCTCGGGCGCTGGTTCAAGGACGGCCGCGAGCTGTCCGGTGGCCAGTGGCAGAAGATCGCGCTGTCGCGCGCGTTCATGCGCAGCGACGCGGACATTCTCGTGCTCGACGAGCCGACCGCGGCGATGGATGCGGCGTCAGAAGCCGCGATCTTCGAGCACTTCCGGCAGATGAGCGGCCGCAAGATGACAATTTTGATCTCGCACCGCTTCTCGACCGTGCGCTCCGCCGACCAGATCATCGTCATCGATCGCGGCAAGGTCATGGAACGCGGCAACCACGACAGCCTGATGGCCGAGAACGGGCGTTACGCGCAGTTATTTCGCCTGCAGGCTAAGGGCTACCAGTAGACCCGGATTCGCGCCGAAGAGCGCCGCGCCCCTGCTGCAACTGGGAGACTGGCTGATACCGCGGTAGACTGTTGCCGATACGCTCCCTTCATTACTTGGGCAGGGGACTGTGAATGACGGCACAACGCAAACCACGTCGATTGATTGGACGTGCGCGGACACGGCTTCGCGCGCGCCATGCGCTACTTTCCGGGTTTTGCCTGCTCGGTATCGGCGCCTGCGGCACCGCACCGCCAACCAATGTCGAGAACATCTGCAAAATTTTCGACGAAAAGAGCCGCTGGTACCGAGCTGCGAAGAAGTCCGAGAAGCGCTGGGGCACGCCGGTTCACGTGCAGATGTCAATTATCCGCCAGGAGTCGTCGTTCGAGTTCGATGCCAGGCCACCGCGCGGCAAGTTGCTCGGCTTCATCCCATGGCGACGCCCGTCGAACGCCTACGGCTATGCGCAGGCTTTGAACAGCACCTGGGAGTGGTACAAGAAAGACACCGGCCGTCGCTTTGCCAACCGCGATGACTTCGCCGACGCCATCGACTTCGTCGGCTGGTACACGGACAAGACGGCAGAGGAAGTCGGCGTCTCGAAGTGGGATCCCTACAACCAGTATCTCGCCTACCACGAGGGCCAGGCTGGCTGGGCGCGTAAATCCTACAGCGGAAAAAGCTGGCTCAAGCAGACGGCGCGTCGCGTCGACTATCGTGCCAAGGAATGGGGGGCACAGCTGAATCGCTGCGCCGACGATCTTGACGACGGCTGGTGGATTTTCTAGCGGTTACGGCTGAAGCCGCGACCGACGCCAACGAGCGAATCAGCTGTTGTCACCGGGCTCGTCGTCGAACCCGGGCTCGAGCACCTCGGTATCGTCCACCGGCATTGGGTCTGCGGCGTCGGCGGGCTGTTCGACAGGCTGGTCGGCCGGTTCACCGACCGGCGCGGCCGGCGCCGGCCTGTCGGTGCAGCTCCAGCCCCATTCGATCAGCTTCAGCTTGAACTGGTCCGCCTGGTGCTCACAATAACCGGCTTCGTTAGTGGCGCGCCACAACACCTGGTGTTCGCCCGGCGCCTCGTCCTCTTTGTAATAGTGCACTTCGCACGGAACGCTGACGCCTGGCTCCGAGACGATGACAAGCCGACGATTCAGGTCGCCGAAAGAACACTCGAAATCGGATGGATTTTGCGCAAACAGTGTGAAGGGCAGCAGCAAACCAGACAGCGTGACCAATAGCCGCTTTGGCATGATGTTCACCGATCAAATTGAAGAGCTGCAATTATAGCGCCGCCAATAGCCACAAAAGAAGGTCGCGGACCACCAATTCCCGGCACTGATAGCGACACGCGAGTAAAATGCGCCGCAATCGATAGAATTACCGCGCGGGATCCGTAGCATACGGGTCCCCGGCCCGGACAAACCACGCACAGATGCAGCCGCTTTCCCGCGATCCCGATACCGATCGTTCATTGAAGCATTCGCTGAAAGACGCGGCTGCATTCGCGACGATGACCGGCGTCGGCGAAACCTACCTGTCGGCGTTCGCGCTGTTCCTGAAGGCAACGACGCCGCAGATCGGGTTGCTGGCTTCGTTTCCGCCGTTGCTGGCATCGCTTGCGCAGCTGTTGTCGGCTTGGCTGGGCCGGCTGACCGGTCAACGCAAGCGCATCGTGCTCGCCGGCGCTGCGCTGCAGGCGTTCGCGTGGGTGCCGATTCTGTTACTGCCGCTGCTTTTTCCGCAGCATGCGGTGCCGCTGCTGATCGCAAGCGTTGTGCTCTATCACGGTGGGGCACACCTCGGCGCGCCGCAGTGGAGCAGCCTGATGGGCGACCTCGTGCCGTCCCGGCGGCGCGGACGTTTCTTTTCGCTACGCACGCGCATCGTCACGATCACGACGTTCAGTACGCTGATGCTCGGCGGTTTCTTGCTGCACCTTACCGAGCAGCGGGACATGACGCTGTACGGCTTCGTGACGCTGTTCGTCGTTGCTTTCATCGCCCGGCTCGTTTCCGTCTATCACCTGTCCTCTATGAAGGACTCCGGTGCCAATGTGGCCGCGCTGGAAATCCCGGTGGGCCCCGGATGGTGGACACGTCTGCGCCAGTCAAACGCGGTGCGGTTCTCGGTATTTTTCGCGCTGATGCAGTTCTCGGTCGCGATCGCGTCGCCGTTCTTCACCGTCTACATGCTGCGCGACCTGGAGTTCACCTACCTCGAGTTCACGCTGAACACCGGCACCGCGATCTTTGCGCAATTCCTGACGCTTGCGCAGTGGGGGCGCATCAGCGACATTTTCGGCAACCGGCGTGTCCTGATGGTCACCGGGCTGTTCATTCCGCTGATGCCGGTGCTGTGGACGGTTTCGACCGACTTCTGGTACCTGCTATTCCTGCAGGCGCTGAGCGGATTCTCGTGGGCCGGCTTCTCGCTGGCGGCCAGCAATTTCGTCTACGACCTGATTGCGCCGCATCGCAGGGCGACATACCTGGCCGTCCACAACGTGCTTGCGGCGGTCGGCATTTTTGCGGGCGCATTGCTGGGCGGCTACCTGGGTTCGGTTTTCCCGACCCGCATCGAACTGTTCGGCAACACCTACAGCTGGATCAGCCCGCTGTATGGGGCATTCGTGGTTTCCACGCTGGCGCGCGGCGCGATTGTTCTGTTGCTGCTGCCGAAGTTGCGCGAGGTGCGCAATGTCCGGCATATCTCGATACCCGACGTGATTTTCCGTGTCACGCGAATCAATGCGCTGGCCGGCGTATTCTTCGAGATTATCGGCTCGCGTCCGCGAAACGGAAATGATGACAACAAGCAGGTTGCAGATCAGACTGACATCGATGGCCACTGACGACCCTTTTACCGTTCTCAGGACGCGACCGCCTGTCGTTACGCTGGACGAAGCGACGCAAGTCCTTATATCGACGTACGGCCGCGACGGCGAGCTGCAGCCGTTGCGCAGCGAGCGCGACCTGAATTTCAGGGTAAAGTGCATTGACGGGGTGTCTGCCGTCCTGAAGTTTTCGAATTCTGCCGAGGCGCCGTCAATAAGCCGCCTGCAGGCAAATGCGCTGTTACATATCGAGCGTGTGGAGCCGCAACTGCCGGTGCCGCGAAACCTGCCGACGAGCGACGGCGCAGCGTTGGGCAGCTTTGTGGCGTCGGATGGCCGCCGCCACGCCGTGCGCCTGCTGTCGTGGCTGGGGGGTGTGCCGATCGACGAGACGAACCACGCGTCGCGCGCCGCATCCACGCTCGGTGATTGCCTGGCACGCATCGGGCAGGCACTGTCTACGTTCGACGATCCTGCGGCTGACTATTTGCTGCTATGGGACCTGAAAAATGCGGCATCCCTCGCGGACCTGCTGGGCAACCTGGATGATGCGGAATTGAAGACACTTTGCGCCGAAACGCTGGCCCGTTTCGAGGCGAACGTGCTGCCGCGACTGGCAGCGCTGCGATGGCAGGTCATCCACAATGACCTGAATCCCGGCAATGTACTGGTCGAGCCGACGTCGGGGCGGCTGTCGGGTGTTATCGATTTTGGCGACATCGTTTACTCGCCGCTGGTTGTCGACGTTGCCGTCGCTTGCGCCTACCTGTTGAAGCAGGGCGAGGACCCGTTGGTCGATGTTTGCGCCTTCATCGAGTCCTACAGCGATGTTCGGCCGTTGACGGAAGAGGAGACGGGCGTATTGTTCGACCTGATCCAGACACGGCTTGCAATGACGATCATGATCGCGCGCTGGCGCGCCGCTCGCTATCCTGAGAACCGCGATTACATACTCTGCAGCGAACCGGATGCACGCAAGATGCTGGCGGTGCTCGGGCAAGCCGACGCAGACGAGATGACGAAACGGCTGGCCAGCGCGAACGCGTTAGCCTCGCCGGACGGAGAGAAAGGATGGCCGGGACAGTAGCGGATACGTTGATCGAGCGTCGCAAGCGAGCGCTCGGTCCGGCCTATGAACTTTTCTACGACGATCCCCTGCACCTGGTGCGCGGCGAAGGCGTCTGGCTTTACGATGCCGACGGCAAGCGGTATCTCGACATGTACAACAACGTGCCGCACGTCGGCCACTGCCATCCGCATGTCGTGGCGGCGATTTCGCGCCAGGCTGCGACGTTGAATACGCACACGCGCTACCTGCACGAAAACGTCGTCGAGCTTGCCGAGCGGCTGACGGCCAGACTGCCCAACGCCCTGGACGTCGTGATGTTCAGCTGCACCGGCAGCGAGGCGAACGAGCTTGCGTTGAGGATCGCCAGGGCAAACAGCGGCGGCGAAGGCATCATCATCGTCGACTACGCCTATCACGGCAACACACACATCCTCGCACAAGCGTCGATGTCGTACGGCCCCGACGACACGAAACCGCCGTACATCGAGACAGTGCCGCCGCCCGACGTGTACCGCGGCGAGCATCGCGACGACGATGCCGGCGAACGCTATGCGCTTCATGTGCAGTCAGCCGTCGATGCCCTGTTGAGAAACGGTATTAAACCGGCAGCGTTCCTGGTCGACACGATTGTTTCGAGTAACGGCGTGCTCGACGTGCCGCGCGGCTACCTGAAAAAAGCCGCTGACGTTATTCGTTCCGCCGGTGGGCTGTTCATCGCCGACGAAGTCCAGCCCGGTTTTGGACGTACCGGCGAGCATTTCTGGGGATTCGAAAAAGACGGGTTCGAGCCGGATATCGTCACGATGGGCAAACCCATCGGCAACGGTCACCCGCTTGCGGCCACGGTAACGCGTGCAGATCTGGCGCAGACCTTCGCAGCCGAAACCGACTACTTCAATACCTTCGGCGGCAACCCGGTTTCGGCGGCGGCGGGCATCGCGGTCCTCGAGGTCATCGAACGCGAGGCGCTGCAGCACAATGCCCACGAAGTCGGAGGGTACCTGCGCGAGGGTCTTCGGGCCCTCGCCGGGAAATTTGTAATGATCGGCGATATTCGTGGCCGCGGGCTGTTTCTCGGCGTCGACCTCGTCACCGACCGCGAGTCTCGCGCGCCTGACAGGGCCGCGGCCAGGGAACTGACCCATGCGCTCTGCAGGAACGGGATCCTGACGAATCCGATCGGCAAGCACGGCAATATACTGAAGCTGCGGCCACCGATGGTGTTCACGCGGGAACATGCGGATGTCTTCCTCGACACCTTCGACCGCTGCCTGTCTGCGCACAGCAATGCACCCTGACGCAGATCTGCGCTGACGGCCGGTGCGACCGGCCTATTGGTCCAGGGGCACTATCTACCCGAGCAACTTGTGCAGCTTGGCGTCGTGGGTCCGGAAATGGTCGGAGAACCAGCGGTCGAGGTCGACTGACAGTTCATCCGCCGAGAACGCACCATCCTCGTCGACGGAATCCATGATGTCGAGCAACTCGTCGAGCAGTGTCTCGTGGTCGAGCTTGTGCTCGGCGAACGCGCGGTAGTGCCTGTCCTGCATGATTTTCTCTTCGAGCGCAAAGTGCGCCGAGATCTGCGCAAAGATCTCGCCCAGCGCCTGCATGACCTGATCATGTGACGCTTCAGCTCGCATCTGGCCGTGCAAGGTGTTGATCAGCTCGATCAGTTCCCTGTGTTCATGGTCGACGGACGGGATGCCGGTCTCATAGTCGTCTTTCCATTCGATAACGCTCATCGAAACTCGAAGCCTCCGTTTTCGGCGGCAAAGGTCACGGTAAAATAACGTCCGGCGCGAAACACGACGCGCTCCGTCGCGCTGTAGTCCCAGCCGTCCGGGCGAGCCGAGTCACGCAATCTCGCCGTCAGAACGTGCGTGCCCGGCGGCGCTTCGAATGTCTCGTAGACGGATGCCGGTCCGTCGTTCCACAGGCCGGACGGCGGCGCCTCGATACGCACGAGTGTCTGGCCGTCGATATCCAGTTCCACGGTCAGCGGCAGCCGTGCACGTTCACAGCGCTCGGTCTGGCGCATGTTGGGTGCGAGGGCTGCGACCTCCTGTGGTGTCAGCGTCACGCAGGGCCGGACTCGCTCTGCGGCATGACTTAGCGAAAGTTTGACGACAGCCGCGCCCGCCGGGCGATAGTCGTACGGAGGCCAGGCTGACAGAACCGCGATAAATGCGGCGAACACCCCGAAGCACAGAGTCTGCACTGCGTATTGCACCATCCTACTCATCGTGACGTTCCTGCAATGTTGCGACGAACGAGCGAAACTCCTCGCGACGCCGTTTTTCGGCACCGCCAGGCAGCCA
>JBFIQH010000038.1:0-18496 GCA_041609735.1 Woeseiaceae bacterium
CGGCTCAGTGCCTTTTAAATCGGTTCGACCCCTTCTTGCTCTTCTTGCTATTGGTCGATTTGCTCCGACACCGCGCGGTCGGCAGCATCAAACGCGCCGTTGGCGTAGGCGTAGGCCGAGCTGTCCGAATTTGCTATCGAGATGCGGCCGATCTGTCGGCGGCCGACGAGGTGCGGGCCGTTGGCCGGGCTGAAGTCGTCGGGCTCGTACAGGTGGTTGTACTCGTAGGCATAGCCGTGCGGCCAGCGGTTGACGGTGATGCCGGCGAGGTCGCGTTCGGCGTCGTAACCGCCGGAGGCGAGCGCACCCTCGAGCTGCGACAGGATCAGCGCCTCGTGGTCGTCGAAGCTCATCTCAAGGAGGCGGCGCCGGCCCTGGATCGACTGCTCCTTGTCCGTCAGGCCGCGGTCGGGTGCCGCAGGCACGAACGAGCCGTGCAGGATCGTCGGTTCGTCGGGTCCCGACGTAAAAGCGTAGTCGCCGATGCTGACCGGAAAATCGAGCCCGAACGAATGCATGTAGTTCGAGTTAGGGACGTAGATGCTGTGCGTGCCCAGTTTGTCCCACGCGCGCCAGTTGCGTACAGCAATACTCAGGTAGACGAGCGGAATCTTCACCGCGTGCCGGATCGCGCGTTCCTGCCGCGACGACACCTCGGGACAGATTGACGGGATGATCGAGTTATAGCAGGCGAGCACGACGTGGCGCGCCTGCACCCGCTCGGTCTTACTCTCGCGGACGTAGGTGACGTCGACGAGTTCCTTGTTACGCGTATGCCGGACGTCGACAGCCGTCGAGTTCAGGCGGATCCTGCAGTTCTGCGCAGGATCGTCGAGCTTCGAGTAGTCGAGTTTCGCGGTGACGAGCGATTCCATCGTCGGTCCGTCGACGCATCCCGGCACGAGATCGCGAACCAGCGCGCGGGCGATCGACGCGTTGCCGTCCGGGAAATGGAAAATATAGGGCTGGTCGATGTCGTCGCCGTAAAGGGCGTCGTCTGGCAGGGCGAGGCCCGGCGTGCCGGGCTGGCCGTATTGCGCAGCCTCGAATGCCGATACCGCGTCGAAGCCGACGCCCCACAGGCCCTTGAAGACATCGCGTATCAGCGTCACGACCGTTTCCGGCATCGCGGCGTGCTTGCGCAAGAAGTCACTGAAGCTCGTCGATCGAAGTATCGCGAGCTTTTCGTCGATGCTCTTGCCGGCAAGGTAATCGCGATTGCCCTTGACCAGCTCGCGCAGTGCGCGCCGCGATGCTGCGTCGACCGGGTACTGTTCGATCGCGTCGTCGACGATCGCCGGGTCGACGGAACCGCGGTAATCGAACAACACGTTGGGCAGCGTTTTTGCCGTGCCGTAGTTCCCCGCCTCGAAGTAGATCGCCGGCTGGCTGCCGCGCCGATCGAAGTACCCCTGGTCGAAATAGTCGTAGAAGCGTTCGACCTCGATGCCGAGATCCTTAAGCAGCTTCGATGACGCCGGCGAATACGCCGCCGGCGTGTCGATCGACATGCTGCCTCCGTAGCCGATCAGCGTCTGGCCGTCGACAACGAATTCGTTGCGTTTCGCGTGTCCGCCGAAGTCGTCATGATTATCGAGGACGAGAACGCGCTTGTCCGCTCCCTCCCGTTGCCGATACAGGAAAGCCGCGGCGAGACCCGACAGCCCGCCTCCGACGACGACGAGATCGTAAGTTGCACCGGTCGGCGTGCCGGGACGGCGAAACCGCGCGCCGGTCCTCGCGACGGCATGCGCGATCTCGAACGAGCCGAGGTGACTGCCGCGCAGCCCGGACAGCAGCGGCGGGTACGGCGCTCCCGGGTTCTGGCGCGCAAGTATTTCGAGTGGCGACAGAGACGTGCCGGCAGCAAGGCTCAGCGCGCAACCGTTAAGAAAGTCCCGGCGTGTAATGTTCAGCTTTTTTGCCATAGTGCCTCAGGTGCGCCGCCGAAAAATAAATCTGACGACTTAGTTTAGCTAATGCGCCGGATCCTCCCGAAAGGTTGCGCGGCTGACCAGCCATGTCAGCAACAGGCCCATGGCAAATCCGGGGATCGCCTCGTACAGGTTGTAGACGTGTTCCTTGACGAACAATACCCAGACGACGCTGGTCAGGAAGCCGCCGAGCATGCCGGCGGCGATGCCGGGTCCGGTGATCTTCTTGTAGTACAGCAAACCGATCGTCGGCGGTCCGAACGCGGCGCCGAGCCCGGACCAGGAGAACAGCACGAACCAGAAAATAAACTGCGCCTCCGGCACTGCGAAGATGATGCCTATGATGCCGATGACGATCGTCAGCAGCTTGCCGTAGGCCGCCAGCTCCTTGTCGGACTTCGGGCTGCCGAACATCTTCTGCACCGCGTCTCGAACCACGGCGGAGGATGCCAGCAGCAGCAGTGAATCAACCGTCGACATGATCGCCGACAGCACGACGACGAGCAGCAGGCCCGTGATGACCGGCGGAAAGATGCGTGCGAGCGTCGGAAAGATCGTCTCCGGATCCTCGAGGCCCGGGAACAACGCGCGGCCCGCAATGCCGGCCGTCACCGCGCCAAACGTGAACAGGAACATGACGATGATCGAGACGACGCGCGCCTTGCGGATTTCCTCGTCGTCGCGCGCCGACATGTAGCGGATCAGCATCTGCGGCACACCGAGCAGCGGCAGGCCGATACCAATGAAGCTGGCGATCGCAATCCAGCCCGGCAGGCCTTCGGACGCCTTCGCGAACATGTCCAGCAGTGCAGGATCCTGGTAGTAGAGACCGTCGCGCACGCCCATGAATCCGTCGGACGCGTAGATCGCCGCGGCCGGCACCAGGATCAGGCCCGCCAGCATCAGCGTGCCCTGCACGACATCAGTGTAGGAGACGGCCTTGTAGCCGCCGACGAACGTGTAGCCGATGATGATGATCGCGCCGATGATCACGCTCTCGCGGTAGCCCCAGCCGATGAACTCGCTGAACGCCTTACCGGACGCAACCATTTGCGCCGTGACGTAGGTCGTCACCATGATCAGGATAATGACGACGGCGATGCCGCGAATCAGGTTGGCGTGCTCGCTGAATTTTGCCGACAGCGCGTCGGTAATCGTGATCGAATCGGTTTCGTCGCCGTGGCGCTTGAGCCGCCGCGAGATCAGGCCCCACGACGCGATGATGCCGAGCATCTCGCCGACGACGACCCAGTACGCGTGCGCACCGACGGCGTAACCCATGCCCGTCAGCCCGAGCAGCAGCCAGCCCGATTCACCGGTCGCATTCGCACTGAATGCGACGACCCAGTAGGGCAGCTTCTTGCCGGCGAGGAAATAGCCGGCCAGCGTTTGTGTTTCGCGCCGGCTCCAGATCGCCAGCGTGACCAGCACAACGAGATAACCGAGCAGTACCGAGAGCGTAACCGACATGTCAGTTGCCGATCGGTGAGCCGGGCGGCACGACGACCGGCGGCTCTGCCTCGATGCTCGACGGGTCGGCGTACAGCCGCTCGATACGGTAGGCCGCAAGGCGCAGATGTGCCCGCATGCCGGGATCAGCCGGCGCCGACAGCTGTGTTCGCGCGTAGATGCGGTCGATCGCGGCGAATGCGTCGCCGCGAACGCTGCTGTCTGCGTCCTTATTGACGGCGAGGCGCATCAGCCCGTCGAGAATGATCAGGTTGGTCTGCTGCTGCAGGTCGTCATAACGATCGGTGTTCTGCGGCACGGAGAACCAGCTGTTTGCGAGCAACTGGTTCAACAGCGATGCGAAGTCCGGCGTCCCGTAACGATTCATTCGTGCCGCACGGTGCGGGTCGAGCAGTACCTCGACCGTCAGCGCGGCGGCACTGGCCGCGGGCGCCAGCGGGTCGAAGACGACGCCGGTAAATCCACTGAACGTCTCGCGCGAGCGCGGCACACCCGGTGGCCGCGGCGGGATCCGGTCCGTCAGCCGGCGCGGCAGGCGCAGTACCTCCGGTCGCAGCGTGCCAAGCAATGCGTCGATCGCCTGTCGCTGCTTTGCCGCATCGACCAGCGCCGGCGGCTCCTGCCCGTCGCCGCGCATCGAGTAGCTGTAATAAACCCCGCCGATCAGCTTGCCGACGGCGCGCAGCTGGAAGCGGTGCATCAGGTACACGGTGACCAGTACTTCCTCGAGCGTTGCCTCCGGCCGCCCGACGCGGATGTTCGCTGCCGAGAACCGCCGCAATGCGTAGTTGCGCACTTTCATCAGGTGCTCGAGTTCGGCAATCGCGTCGGCGCCGTTGTCCCACAGGTTACCGTCCGGGTGGGCGCTGCCGACCGCACGCGAGTCCGGGTCGGCAACGTACTTGAAACCTTGCGCAATCGTTTCATTGACGATTGCGTTGCGCGCCGCGTTCGCGTCGACGTCATCCGCAAAATCCTGGTATGCGTACAGCACGGTGCGCTTGTCCCACTCTCCAATACCGGTCGCGTATGCGTCGGACAGGTCCAGCTTGCCCTCCGGCGTGAATTTCGCCAGCGGATACGGGTAGTCCATGACCGACGAGCGGTCCTGCGTACTGGCCGCAAAGTTGTGCTCGAAGCCGATCGTGTGACCGACTTCGTGCGCCGACAGCTGCCGGATGCGCGCCAGCGACATCTCGAGCATGTCGTCGGGTACGTCGTCACCGTCGTACGGCGCGAGCAGTCCTTCGGCAATCAGGTAGTCCTGCCTGACGCGCAGTGAACCGAGCGTCACGTGCCCTTTCATGATCTCGCCGGTGCGCGGGTCGACGACCGAGGTGCCATACGACCAGCCGCGCGTCGAGCGGTGCACCCACTGGATGACGTTGTAGCGCACGTCCATCGGGTCGGCTTCTTCAGGCAGCAGCTTCACCTGGAATGCGTTGCGATAACCGGCGGCCTCGAATGCCTGGTTCCACCAGCTCGCGCCTTCGATCAGTGCCGACCGCACCGGTTCCGGCGCGCCGCGGTCGACATAGTAGACGATCGGCTCGACCGCATCGCTGACGTCGGCATCCGGATTTGTTTTCTCGAGCCGGTGGCGCACACCGAAATTGACGAACATGTCGTCGCCGATCTTTGATGCGTAGTCGATGAAGCCGCGGCCCTCGTACGTCAGGCCGATGACGCCGGCCCGTGGATCGTACGGCAGCGGCTCATAACCGTCTTCCGGTAGCCGGACGAAGGAATGGTGTATGTGCACGCTGATCAACGTCGGGTCCGGAACGACCGTGCGCAGGAATTCGCCCGTCGGCTTGCCGGTGAATGTCACGACCGCCTCGACCTCGGTGTTGTCAGGGAAGGCTTTGGTTCGCGGCATGAAAATGACCGATCGTGTCGGGTCGACCGCGTAGTCGCCCTCCTCGTTCGCCGCCAGCGCCGCCGCCAGGTCATGCGCATCACGCGTGAAGAATCCGGTTGCATCGACGGTGTACACGCCGCGCGATTCGTCCAGGATATCGAATCCCCACAACACCGATATGGCGAAGGATTCGGTGACGGCCGCTCGTTCGCGCTCGTCGTCGCTCTGCGCGCGGTAGTCGACGTTTTCCTGCACGAGCAGGATCTTCGGGCCGCTGCGGGTAAACCGGACGAGGCGCGTCGGCCCGAGTTGGCCGCGATCGAGCCCAATGTCGTTAGAGCCGATGCCGCGCGCCAGTGCCGACTGGTAAATGAACGGCGCGTCCAGCGAATCGATGCGCAACAACAGGCGTCCGCCGGCCTCATCCCAGACGAGATCGACGAAACCCTCGAGCCGCTGCCCGCCGGACGCATGCCCGGCGGACTCGCTGTTGCCGCCGCACGCAGCCAGCAAGCCGACGATCAACCACGCGACGAGGCGTTTGCTCATGGACTCCCCCGGTTTCTTGTGCCGCTTATTCCCGGCTTATTCGTCCGGCAATGATACCGCCGACCAGCAGCACGACGCCGATACCGAACAGGTATTCCGGAAACGAGCGCGTGACGCCACAATAGAAAATCAGCACGATATTGACGACCTGGAAGGCGTTGATCAGCTTGCTCTCTCGCAATGTTGCCTTCGGGAAGCGCACGCGCGAGATCATCAGGATCGAGAGCACGAACAGCAGCACCGGCAGGTACAGGTGCAGCGGCAGCGATGCCGCAATTCTCTCGTGATAAATCAGCACGAGCACCAGCGACGACAGCAGGCCGCCGCCGCAGGCCGTGATCGGCACGCCGACGAACCAGCCGTGCTTTGGTGTTTCGGTCGCAATATTGAAGCGCGCCAGGCGCATCGCGCCAGCGAGCGCGAAGATGCCGGATGCCACCGCCAGCACCCAGAACTGTGGCGTTTCGTATTCGATGCCGCCGAGCTGCATGCCGGCATGCAATACGAGTATCGCGGGAGCGACGCCAAACGAGATAACGTCGGCCATCGAGTCGAACTCCGCGCCAAAGCTCGACGTCGCTTTCAAGAGCCGCGCGGCAACGCCGTCCAGCGTGTCGAGCAGTCCGCACCAGACGATGAGCCATGCCGCGAATTCGAGATCCCCGAGCTGCGTTGTGACTATGGAGGCGATGCCCAGCAGCAAGCTGAGCGCAGTAACGCTATTCGGAACGCTGTAACGGAGTCTCGACAACGGGGAGCCACAACCTGCGGGACGGGATAACGGCCCCATTCTGCAATGGGGGCGGCCCATTATCCAGCATCAGCGGCCGCGGCGCGTGCTGATGCCGAGCGGGCCGCGCGGCATGACGACCTGCATCGGCACGCCATCACGCACGATGTTGACGACGACATTCTCGCCGGCTTGGCCCTCGAGCGCCTGCCGGGTCAGATCGAAGGTCGAAAAGACACGCTCACCATCGTAATGCGTGATCCGGTCACCGGGCTGCAGTCCCGCGGACGAAGCCGGCGATGACGCCAGGACTTGGCCGACGTTGACGCTGGTCGGCCGGTTGCTGGCATCGAGATACAATTCGTACTCGGCATCACCGACCTCCTCGCGCAACAGGCTATCGGGTGACAGCGGGCGGTCAGGCGGTCCCTGCGGCTCGCCGCTGCGCATCTGCTCGAAGCGGGCCTGCATCGCCTCCATGCGCAATTCGGACTCGCGCTGCAGAATCCAGTCCGCGCGATCCGGCGAGAAACCCGCCTCCGTCAGCGCCGCGCGGCGGCGTTCGATGTCGTCACGACGCGATTCTCTCCTCACCTCGCGCAACTCACCCAGCGTATTCGGTCGATCGAAGGACTCTGCCCGATCGGCATCCCTCGGGCCTGGCTCGATCGCCGCCGTCTCGAGCCCTTCGATAACGTCGTAGAGAATGAAAAGCTCGTCTTCGAGCAGCTGGCGCGCTTCACGTTCTGCGCTGACGGCCGCCTCGAGCGCCTGCACGCGCGTTTCGAGACCGGCGTTACCGTCAATGCCCGGCGGTGCCGACTCTTCGGGCAACTGATCTGTCGGTGGCATTCCGATAACGACAGCCGCGACCGCTATACCTGCAGCCAGCATTGCGCCGATGACCATGACCTGCTTCTTCACCCGTCAATTCCCGGAAAATCCATCTGCTTCCCCTCCTGCGGCAGCGGTCGCCCGTCTGCGCTCTCGCAGATGGTGTCATAATTGCGCACCTTGTTAATCCTTGGACGCCGCCGTGAACCACAAGTTTCTCCCGATCGCTATCTTGCTCGTAGTGTCGGCCTGCCAGAAAGAGCCCGACGAGTCCGTTCTCGACGACGTCAACGCGATAGCAAGCGCATTCGTAGACGGGTATTACGCGCATTACCCCGAAGAGGTTTACGAGGTCGGCTACCCGGATGCGCCGCTGGATCGCTTCGGCGACCATTCCGCAGCAAGCCGCGCGGCCTGGGACGCAAAAGTCGATGGCTGGCTCGCGGCGCTGAACGAAATCGACGTCGCCGCGCTCGAGGGAACGCCGGAAGCAACAACCCACGCGTTCACGCGCGATCGCCTGCAGGCCATCGTCGACCGTCGCGTTTGCCAGATGCACGGCTGGAACATCAGCCCGACGTGGACGGGCTGGCAGTACTCGGTCATCTCGACACTGGCAATTCAACCGGTGGACACACACGAAGAGCGACAGGCCGCGCTTGCACGCGCGAGCGATATCGGGCGTTTCGTCGTTACCGAAATCGAAAACCTGCGCGGCGGGCTGGACCGCGGCTATTCGGCGCCAACCAGCAACGTTGCCGCCGTTATCGAACAATTGACGTCACTGATCGACACCGCAACCGGGGAGTCGCCGTTTTTTGACCCGGCAACGCGCACAGACGACGAAGCCTTCCGATCCGCTTACCAGGATATATACGACAACCGCGTTCGTCCTGCGCTCGTCGCCTATCGCGACTATCTCGTCAACGACTACAAGGGCCGAGACCTTATCGGCGTGGCCGCGAACCCGGACGGCGAGGAGTGCTACGCGGCATCGGTCCGTTACTGGTCCTCGCTGTCGATGGACGCGATGGCGATCCATCGCGTCGGGCTTTCCGAGATGGCCCGCATCCAGACCGAGATGCTGACGATCGCAAAAAATCACTTCGACACCGAAGACCTGTCCGGCCTGTTCGAACAACTGCGCACCGATCCTCGCTACACGTTCGAAAGCGAAGAGCATATGCTCGATTACATCAAGGCTGCCGTCGAGCGCGGGCGCGATGCCGTACCGAATTGGTTCGGCAACGTCCCGGATGTCGATGTCGTCGTAAAACCCGCGCCCGCCTACGAGAAAGACTCGGGCGGCGGCTTCTATGCCGCCGGATCGGCGGACGGTTCGCGTCCCGGCACCTACCTGGTCGGCACGTACAACCCGACCCGCATCAGCATTGCCGGCCAGGAATCGACGGCATTTCACGAGTCGTGGCCGGGGCATCACATGCAGGTCACGCTGGCGTTAATGAATGAATCGCTGCACCCGGTGCTGCGTTACATGTTTATCTCGGGCTCCGTCGAAGGCTGGGCGCTGTACACCGAACGGCTGGCCGATGAGATGGGACTGTATTCGGGCGAGCTCGATCGTCTCGGTATGCTGTCGAACGAGGCGTATCGCGCGGCAAGGCTCGTCGTGGACCCGGGTATTCACGTGCTCGGCTGGACGCGCGATGAGGCCATCGAGTACATGATGGAAAATACCGCGGAGGGCTACGACGCGGTCTCCGGCGAGATTGACCGTTATGCCGCGGTGCCGGGGCAGGCGACCTCCTATCTTCTCGGCAGCCTCGAGATCCAGCGGCTGCGGCGCCATGCGGAACGGGCGCTTGGAGACCGATTCAATATCCGCGAATTTCACGATCGCCTGCTTGCCGATGGCGGCGTCACGCTGCCGATGCTCGCTACAACGACGGACGCCTGGATTGCCGAGGTCTTGAGCGACGCCGACAGGTAGCAGGGATCGATCCTATCGGCAATGTTTCGCAGGAGGGCCTTCAGGCCCGATCGCGGCTAAAGCCGCTCCGACCTCGCGGCAACGCGTGCGATGCACGGAACCCGCGGCGCTTGACCGGTCTAAAAAGAAAAATTCCAGGGGGAGCCATGACGTATAAGACCGTAATAGCGGCGACCGCCGCCCTGCTGCTGCTCGGCACTGCGACAGTCACCGCTGAAGAGCACGATCAGGACCTGCAGGCCACCTGGGACCTGGCCGAAATCTACCCGACCATCGAGGCATGGAACACGGCACGCGAGGAGGTGCTCGCAGCGCTGGACGATCTCGAGGGCCGCCGCGGCACGCTGGGCGACGGCGCCGGGGCCATGTACGAGACCTATCGCCTCGTATCGGATACCTACAAGAAAGCCGGCCGGGTGTTCGTCTATGCATCGCTGAACAATGACGAGGACCTGCGCGATTCCGAAACACAGGAGCGCCGCCAGCTCGCGCAGATCATGTTTGCGCGCTTTACCGAGTCCACAGCGTGGATGCAGCCGGAACTGCTCGAGGTCGGCCGCGAAGTCGTCGAGTCCTACCTGAAGAAAGAGCCGCGGCTCGCGCCATTCGCGTTCCAGATCGACAACGCGCTGCGCAACGCGCCGCACACTCTGGGCGCCGAGGCCGAGCAGACGCTGTCGTATTTCACGCAGTCCTTCAGTGCGCCGTCGTCGATCTACAGCATGGTCGCGAACTCCGATATTCCGTGGCCGACGATCACGCTCTCGACCGGCGAGGAAGTCACCGTGGATTCGCAGGGATATGGCCGTGCACGCGGCAGCGAGAACCGCGACGACCGCAAGCTCGTCTTCGACACGTTCTGGTCCAAGTGGGACGAGTACCGCAACTCGGTTGGTCTCGTCCTGAACACGCACCTGCAGACGCAGGTCGCGCTCGCCACGGCACGCAACTACGACAGCGTTCTCGGCCGCGAGCTTTTTAACGACAACATCCCGCCGGCCGTCTACCGAACGCTGGTCGAAGAAGTGAACCGGGCGCTGCCGACGCTGCATCGTTACTTCCGCCTGCGCGGGCGCATACTCGGCGTCGAGCAGATGCACTACTACGATATCTATCCGCCGCTGGTGTCGCTCGACAGAACATTCAATCTCGAAGACAGCAAGCGCATCACGCTCGAGGCCATGGGCGTACTCGGCGACGACTGGGTCGGCATGCAGGCGAAGGCGATGAACGAGCGCTGGATGCACGTTTACCCGCAGCGCGGCAAACGTTCGGGAGCCTACATGCAGGGCTTCGTCTACGACGTACACCCGTACCTGCTGCTGAACCACACCGACGATTTCGCGTCGCTGTCGACGTTTGCCCACGAATGGGGTCACGCGATGCACACGCTGTATGCGAAACAAAAGCAACCGTTCGAGACAGCCAGCTACTCGACGTTCATCGCTGAAATTCCGTCGACCTCGCTCGAGCTGATCCTGCGCGATTACATGGAGAAAAACGCGCGCACGACGGACGAGAAGCTGTTCTACCTCGGCCAGGGGCTCGAGGCGCTGCGCGGCACCTTCTTCCGCCAGACGATGTTCGCCGAGTTCGAGCTGGCCCTTTACGAAGCGGCCGAACGCGGCGACGCGCTGTCCGGGGAGCGCATTTCAGAAATGTACGGCGAAATCCTGAAGCGTTACCACGGCCATGATGACGGTGTCGTCGTCATCGACGACCTGTACAAGAACGAGTGGATGTTCGTGCCGCACTTCTACCGCAACATGTACGTGTATCAGTACGCGACGTCGCAAACGGCCGGCACGGCGCTGTATCGCAAGATCGTCGAGGAAGGCGAACCAGGTGTCGAGAACTACAAGAACCTGCTGCGCGCCGGCGGCTCGGACTACCCGTACAAGCTGCTGGTCAATGCCGGCGTCGACCTCGCGACGCCCGGGCCTTATCGCGCGGTCGTTGCGGAAATGAACGCGATCATGGACGAGATGGAAGCGATACTGGACGCGCGTCAGCGATAGGCCGCGACCTGCATCTTTGCTTCTCTTGAAGCCTAACGACGGCGACAGCATCGCCTGGCACTGAAGTTTACCGTTGCGGTAATTTGCGTCACACCAGTGAATGCTCTTTACTTCCTCGCTCGGGCAATTCTGCCCGATCTCTGGAGGAATGGAATGCGAACGACAATTACAAAAGCATTGGCAATAGCAGCATTCGCGGCATCATCGATGACGATGAGCGTAGTCGCGGCGGCGGATGAGTGGCCGCTGGTCGGCGGTGACTACTGGGAAGTCACCGGGATTGATATTGCGGACGGTGGCGGGTGGAAATACGCAAACTGGCTGGCAACAGAATGGCGCAAGAACTCGGATTTCGCGAAGTCCAAGGGCTGGATCAAGGACTACATGATCATCGCCAATGTACATAACCGCAGCGATGAACCTGACCTGTACCTGATCAGGGTCGTTGAGAACGTGCCGTCTGGCGCCGTGGGCGAGAAGCGCCAGAAAGAATATCAGGCGTGGGCGGAAAAAAGCCTCGAGAAGATGGTCGGCGAAAGCGGCAATCGTGCCGAGTACCGCACCGTCATGAGCACGTCATTGTTGCAGGTGCTGTCCTTCCGCAACTGATCAATAGCGACGGGAACAGTCCTTTCGGGCGCCCTCGGGCGCCCGTTTTTATTTGTAATCTACGGACGAGCGGGCGCTAGAATTCTTTCGACGGGTCGTGTCGTTTGAAGTCGACGACTTCGGCGCTGTTGTACGGATCGTCGCTGGGAGCTTCCTCGAGCGCCAGCTCGACCGGATCGACGTCGCCCATCCAGACGTTACAGCCGATGACGTCGGTGAATACCCGCGGTGGGGGCCTCAGTATACGGACGGTATCGCCCGTTTTTTTCTCGTGTTTTTCGCTCATTCGCTCTGCAGTGTTCGCTCTAACAAGGCACACACTGTAGCCGCTCTTGACATAACGAAGTGTGAACCGCGTCAAGAAACGATCGCCGAAGGATGCGCCGAATCGGTGGCACCCGTGAACTACTGCTTCGGATTTACGTTCCTGGCAGCGGCCCGCCGGCGAGCGCGTCGTGCCAGCATGTTCAGCGATTCGACGAATGCCGAGAACGCCATCGCCGCATACACGTAGCCTTTCGGCACCTCGGCGCCAAAACCCTCGGCCATCAGCGTCGTGCCGATCAGCAGCAGGAAGGACAGTGCCAACATGACGATCGTCGGATTTGCATGAATGAACTTTGCGAGCGGGTCTGCGGCGAGCAGCATCGCCGTTACGGCGACCACGACCGCGACGACCATGATCGGGATGTGCGGCGTCATGCCGACTGCCGTGATGATGCTGTCGAGCGAAAAAACGAGATCGAGCAGCAGTATCTGCCCGATGACCGCCGTCACCGTCGCCGTGGCGGCGCGTTCTCCCAGCTTGTGATGGCCAGATTCCGGGTCGACCGAGTGGTGGATTTCGGTAGTCGCTTTCCAGACCAGGAAAAGTCCGCCGGCGATAAGGATCAGGTCTTTCCACGAGAAACCCTTCCCGAAAACCTCGAATGCCGGCTCCGTCAATCGAACGATCAGCGCAATCGTTGCTAGCAAACCGAGCCGCAGCACGAGCGCGGCGGTGATGCCGATCTTGCGCGCCCTCGATCGCTGGTGTTCCGGCAGCGTGTTCGACAGGATGGAGATAAATATCAGGTTGTCGATACCGAGCACGACTTCCATTGTCGTCAGGGTCAGCAGTGCTACCCACGCTGCCGGATCGGTCAGCAGGCTAACGATATAGTCCATCGAGGCTCTCCGCGGGCTGCCCGGCCGTTGCCCGCATTCGGGCGAACGTAGTCATGAGGTTTTACCGGTCACGGCCCGGACCTGGTGCGAGCGACACGCCGTGCAGGAACGCCACGAGCTCGTGGATGAAGTAGTCGCGGGGCGATTCCAGAAACGCGGCGTGGTCGCCGCCCGGCACCGTGACATATTGCTTGTGGCCCGTGCCGATGCCGGCGTAGAGCTTTGCCTGCATCGCAGGCGGTGAAATGGGATCGTGTTCGCCGACGATAATCAGCGTCGGAATCCGGATCTGCGATTCGTCGAGCGCGTTGTACTGATCCCAGCCGCGCTTGTCGACGCGCACCGGGTCCGCGGCCAGCGCCGCACGCACGTAGGTGTCGATAGCCTTGCGGCTGATCGATCCCGGGGTAATGAAGTCGCTGGCCGCGTTCTCGGCCGTGTTGGCTTCTGCCCGCGGTTCGATGCCTGGCTCGTCCGCCGGAAATCGCGTGTCGGTATCGCGCCAGTAGCCGAACAGCGTCAGCGACGCGGCTGCGTCAGGATGCCGCTGCACCGCGAGCTGCGAGATCGTGGCTCCCATCGACCAGCCAAACAGGTGCGGCTTCAGCGCCCAGTCCCGCTGATCATCGATCCACGACAATACGATTGCGACATCATCGGCCGCACGGTTCGGCGTAATCCAGCCACTGGCATCCCGAGGCGTTTCTCCGTAACCGCGAAGATCGACGGCGAACACGGCATAGCCTTCTCGGACGAGGCCGTCCATGAGCGACAGGTCCTCGCCGTCGACCTGCAGGTCGAAATCCGGCAATGCGCTCCACGTCCTGCCGTGCACGAGCAGAATGGCCTCGCGCGCGTTTGCAGCACTTTTCTCCCACAGCGCGAGCGGGTGGCCATCGGCGATGACGGTGTGTCGTTCTAGTGTCGCGCCGGTTGCAGCCGGCCATGGCAGCGCCCCGGCAAGCAGCAAGACCGTTGCCAGGAGACGGTGCACGTTATTGAACGACCTCTGCGGCGACGACCTCGGCGGGGCAGCCGCCGCCGCTGTAGGGGCCGAGGCCGGTATTCAGGCTGGCCACGCCCCCGGGCGGTATCTGTCCGCCGATCGACTGCACCTGCCGCTGCAGGCGGCCGGCATTGTCGGTGTACTGGATTGCGATGCGCACGCCGGCGACCGTCACGTTGGCCTGGTTCTGCACCGACACGATCAGGTTGCCGTTGGCGTCAGCCGAGCACTGGCGCGCGATGTAGCTGCCGGGATTGCGCGGCATGTCGAGCCTCGCCAGGTCGCCGGCGGCGGCCTTGCCGTAGTCGCCGCCCCCTTTAGCGACGACGGTGTAGTGCTGGATCGCCGTGTCGATATCACCGCGCTGCTCCGCGATCTGCCCGAGCGCGTAGTATCCCGGCGCCGTCGGCATTAGCTCCACGCTGCGCTCGAGATCGACCTTGGCCTCGTCGAGATTCTTCAGCTCCTTTTTCGCGAGGCCGCGCTGCAGGTGATAGTAGAAAAAGTCACTGCGCCGCTCGATTGCGCGCGTGTAGTTCGTGATCGCCCAGTCGTAATTTTTCTGCTTCAAACGAATGTCGCCGCGCAGCGCATGAAAGTGTGCCTCGCCGTTGAACAGGTCGAGCGCTTTTTCCGACAAGGCGGCGGCTTCATCGACCTTGCCCTCGGCGAGCGCCTTGCGGCCCTCGTCATAGGCGGCGTACGCCGGCTTGAGCTGCATCGTCTTCCGCATTGCACGCTCGTAGTCGTCCTTGCCGATCTTGCCGCCCGGCGGCAGTGACGCAGCCGTCTGGCGGTTCGCCTCAACGCGTGCCTGCGACGGCGGGTGGCTGGCAAAGAGTCCGCTTAGCCAATCGGTTCGGCGTCCCTCGCTGAGGCGCACGAAAGTCTCCTGCAGTGTGACCGCACCCTGCGGGTCGTAGCCGGCTTCCGACATGTAACGCATGCCGTAAAGGTCGGATTCGAGCTCGGCACCACGGCCGTAGGTCGCATTCAGCACGGCGGCGCCGGCGCTGGCACCGCCGACCGCCAGGTTGCCGTAGTCGCTGTCGCTGGTCGCAATGGCCGTCGCAACGACCAGCACCTGTGACAACAGGCCGCGCGACATCTGCTGCGCCGAGTGGCGTGCCGCGGCATGAACGATCTCGTGGCCGAGTACGGCCGCGAGTTCCGCCTCGGAGTCCAGTTCCGTCAACAGGCCGCGGTTGATCGCGATCTTGCCGCCCGGTAACGCCCATGCGTTCGGCACCGAGTTGTTCAGCACCGTGAATTCGTAAGGCAGTTGCCGGTCGCTGACCGCAGCGAGCCGGTTGCCGACATTCTGAACGTAGCGCGTCAGTTCGGGGTCGACGTCGTACTCGCCGCCCTGCGACTGCTTCGTCGGCGCATACGCCTGGGCGCCCATCTGCAGCTCCTGTGCCTCGCTGACCAGTATCAGCTGGTTCTCGCCGGTGACCGGGTTCACCGAGCAGCCGGCAGCGGACAGCGCGACCAGCGCCACGGCAGGTATCAATCGACGCATGGTTCTCCTCACCTCGGGCTCGCAATGTGAAATAGTGTAAACGATGGGTCCTGGGATGCCCCTTTATAGTATAGCGCTTGCTACAATCTCGCCGGTTACTACCACAGGTATGAAGGAGAAGTGCATGGGTCTGTTCGACTTTGTCAAAGACGTGGGACGCCAGATTTTCGACACCGACGCCGAGGCTGCCGACAATATAAAGCAGCACCTGGAGATCAAGACGTCGGGAATTCGCAACATCGAAGTCGAGTTCGACGATGGCGTCGCCACGATTTGCGGCGACTGCGTCAACCAGGCGACCAGGGACAGTGCCGTTCTGATGGTCGGCAATATCAAGGGCGTCGAGAAGGTCGTCGCTGATGACCTGCGCGTCGACCCGCCGAAGGAAAAAGCGCCGCCGGAACCGAATGTCGAGTTCTATGAGATCGTCAGTGGCGACACGCTCGGTGGCATCGCGAAGAAGTATTACGGCAAGGCATCAGCGTACACGCGTATCTTCGAAGCCAACAAGGACATCATTTCCGACCCCAACAAGATTTATCCGGGTCAAAAGATTCGTATTCCGATGGATTAAGTATTCCGATGGATTAAGGCAGGTTCAATCAAGGACTAACAAAAGATCCGCATACGGGTGGATTGAGGCGCGGTTCACCAAGGACTAACAACAGATCCGCATCCCGCCGTATTCAGAAACGGGCCCTGCTATTCGGCAGGGCCCCCAGGATAAGGGATCTGCCCGGCACCGAAAGCGGAATCCAAAGCGACTTCCTCACTGCCGCCCGATCGAACCAGGATCTGCCTTGTGACCGCGTCCGGTTTGCAGTTGCTCTGCCCAAACCTGGGCTGTTCGGTTGCGCGGTGTCGCGCGGGCGTCAGAAATACCAGGCCATCTGGGCGAATACCGCATAGCGGATCGACAGGTTTCGACCGGGAATTCCCGAGTCGATGCCGCCAAACTCAGTGCCACCGGCACCCGTCGGCACGCTCACGGTGACCAGCGCGACGAGGTTGTCGGCGACGCTGGTCCGCGATGTCAACTGCACAAGCGCACTCGGGTCGCCGAGATTGGCGAGCAATGTCGCAGCCAGGGTCCACAGCGGCGTCATCTCGACAGCGACGTTCGTTGCAAGGTAATGCCGCCCTGGCGCAAACATCTGGCCACGCTGGAGCCGCGACCGCAGTACTGGGCTTGCCGCCAGGGCACCGGGTCCGTATGGCGGGTCGTGCAGGCCAGCGCCGTTGAAATAGTATTCGACGATGCCCGTCATGTTGCGGTCGGCAGCCACCCATGAATAACTCAGGTTGGTAACGAACTCGAGCAAGGTGTCGTCGCCGGTATCCGTCACTACTGTATCAGCACTCCAGGCGGCACTGCCCAGTGGGCGACTGATGCCGAACCCGATGACGGCATCGCCGTAAGATTCCGCGACAAGCAAATCATATTCGAAGGCTCTTGCAAATCCGTGATACTTCAGCGCCGCTGTCGACTGTTCTGACTCGATGTTTCCGCTGAGCGCGTCTCTCCGAACGACAGCCGCTGCCTGCATATCATCGCCGTTGCTGCGAAGAATCTGCAGATAAAGCATGTCGTCACCTGCCTTGTATTCGGTATCGACGGTCGAGGGATCGAACGGATTCACGAGATCCATCGGCGTGTAGAGGATGCCATTACCCCAGGTCAACGCCTGCCTGCCGAGCTTGATAACGGTGTTTTCACCTGTCCAACCGATTGACAAGCGGTCAAGCCGATGTAGCAGCAGGCTATCGGCCGATTCGTCGATGACGGAGGTCAGGTCAAACCAGCGGCGCCGATCGTCCGAACCGTCGGCAACTGAATCGAGAAAACCTGTCGCCATCATGCTGCCCGTCGTGAGCTTCTGGCCCAACAAAACGTAGTCCGCATCGAGCGACCAGCCGTATCGTCGCATGTCTACTGTCAGCCGCAGGTCTCCCTGCAAACCGGTCGAACGAACCCCCTCGAAGTCGCGAAACAGGCTGCTCTCCGGATACCACTGTGACTCGATATTCAGTTTGCCGTGTCCGCCGACCTCGACGCTGACATCCTCCGCAATGCTCGTCGCCGAGCAGAGAAATGCGGCAACGCAAACGCTAAGCCGCATGCTGCTGTATGTCGTCGACAATTCTCCCGTCCAGCATTCGAATCAGACGCGGCACGTGCGCCATGACTCTCTGGTCGTGCGTCGCTATGACGAACGTTGTCTGATGCCTGGCGTTCAGCTCCTCGAAAAGATCCATGAGGCTGTCCGACGCACGCGAGTCCAGGTTCGCCGTTGGCTCGTCGGCCAACACCAGCGTCGGGCGTGAGACGATCGCTCTAGCGACCGCCACTCGTTGCTGCTGTCCGCCTGACATCTCGGCCGGCCGCCGGTCCTCCAATCCTGCGAGGCCAACCTCTCGCAGCAGTGCCATCGAGCGCTCCCTGCGTTGCGCTGCATCGACGCCTTGCACCTGCATGACGAACTCCACGTTCTCCCGGGCCGTCAGAACGGGAATCAGGTTATAGGCTTGAAAGACAAAACCGATCTTGTGGAGCCGAAGTTGCGCCAGATCGCCCTTGCTCATCGTGTCAATGCGACGGTTCTCGATCCACACCTCGCCGCTGTCGGGCCTGTCGAGCCCTCCAATGGCATTGAGCAACGTCGTCTTGCCGCCGCCCGACGGCGACGACAGGCAGACGAAGCCGCCCGCTTCGATGTCGATGCTGAGATGATCCAGCGCTTTGATCTCCTGGTCGCCCTGGATATAGGTCTTGCACAAGTCGATACAGCGCACTGCGGCCATCAATCCGTCCTCGTAATAGCTTCGATCGGCTCGAGCCGTGACG
>JBFIQH010000039.1:0-17709 GCA_041609735.1 Woeseiaceae bacterium
GCGTGCTGCAGGAGCGCACCTTCGAGCGTATCGGCAGCAACAAGCTGTCCAGGTGCGACGTGCGCATCATCGCTGCAACTCACGTGGACCTGCCGCGGGCCGTTGAGGACGGTGAATTCCGCGAGGATCTTTTCTACCGGCTGAACGTATTCCCGATCGAGATGCCGCCGCTGTATCAGCGCGTCTCCGACCTGCCGCAACTGCTCGATGAATTGCTCGTAGCACAAACCGGCCGCGATCGCGGGCACCTGCGGGTCAGCGCGGAGGCGATGACGATGCTCGCCCGCTATTCATGGCCGGGCAATATTCGCGAACTGTCCAATCTCGTCGAGCGGCTCGCGATACTGAAACCCGAGGGCACGATCGAGGTGGACGACCTGCCGGCGAAGTATCGGAATCCGAAGGCTTCCAGCGCTGCAAACCTCACAAACGTTGCCGAGGCGATGCAGCTGACCGAAGCGAACCTCAAAGAGCATTTGCAGTCGGTCGAGCAGCAGCTGATCAGCCAGGCGATGGCGGCCACCGACGGCGTCGTTGCCAAGGCGGCAAGGCTGCTGTCGATGCAGCGCACGACGCTGGTCGAAAAAATCGGCAAGTACGACATCGCCGGCTAGGCAATCGCTGCGCCCCGCCGGGCGTTCGCGCCGGCATCCCCGCAAAACGACCGAACGTCATTTTTTTGACGGCAATCGACCACGAGTGATCTTTATAAGTCACTGAAAAACCTAAATTAAAAGTTCTGGCACGCAACTTGCTTAGACAGGGTTACCTGGAATTATTCGTCGGAAATCCGGCAAGTGAGGACGACTTTGACTGGCAATGCCGCCAACGTGGAACAGCTCAAGAGCGCATTCGAGCTGTTCAATCAGCATTCCGTCGTGCTGGAGCAGTCCTACCGGGAACTGCAGGATCGTGTCGAGCTGCTGACCGCCCAGCTCGAGGAGGCGCACTCGGCGCGCCACCGCGAATTAATAGCGAAAGAGCGCCTGTCGCAGCGGTTGTCGCTGCTTCTCGAAACATTACCGGGCGCTATCGTCGTCATTGACGGGAACGGTGTCATCCAGGAACAGAACAGCGAGGCGATCGCGCTGCTCAACGAGCCCCTGTCCGGGTGTTCATGGGCAAGTATCGTGCAACGCGAGGTTCGCAAGGGCGGTAGCGAGGACGGCAACATCCAGCTCGCCGACGGTCGCTGGCTCAGTCTGTCGCGTCGGCCGTTGAAAGTCGAGCCGGGCGAAATACTGCTGCTCGCAGACATCACCGAAAGCCGGCAAATGTCGGCTTTGCGGCAACGGCGCGAACGGCTGTCCGCGATCGGGGAGATGACCGCGGAGTTCGCTCACCAGGTGCGCACGCCACTTGCATCTGCAATGCTGTACGCGTCTCAGCTCGACGTCAGCACGCCGGAGCGAAGCCGTATAGCGGTCAAGATCAGCGAACGATTGAACGATCTCGGTCGTATGGTGAACGACATGCTCGGGTTCGCGGCCGGCGGCCGCCGGGCCGACGCATCCGTCGACGTACGCCAGTTGCTGCTCGACGTGCGGGCGACCCTGAACGCACAGTTGCAAGGAGCTTGCGAGCTCGAGTTGTTGATCAACGGCAGCGGCATCGACCGCGACGATACAGAGTCTGAAGGCCTGACGATCGTGGTCAACGACAACGCGCTGAAAGGTGCGTTGATCAATCTCGTCGCCAACGCCGAGCAGGCTGGCGCCGCGACCATACAGCTCGGGGCGTGGTCGGACGAGGACAATACCTGGTTTACCGTCAGCGACGACGGCCGCGGCATCCCCGACGAAATACGTGCGCGATTGTTCGAACCGTTTTTCACGACACGTCCGGCAGGCACCGGGCTCGGACTCGCGGTCGTTGCCGACGTCGCCAAAGCGCACGGCGGCGAGGTTTTCGTCGATGCGCTGACTACCGGCACTCGCTTCACGCTGCGCATCCCGAATTGCAAGACCGATGCCGGGAGTAACGCTGATGAGTAATGCCTCGGTCCTGATCGTCGAAGACGATACTCATCTGCGTGAGGCGCTTTACGATACGCTGTCCGGCGAATCGCTCAACGTGTTGACCGCCGACAGCGGGGCGCAGGCGCTGGACATTCTGAACCGTGAGGACGTTGGTCTCGTAATCAGTGACCTGCAAATGCAGCCGATGGACGGCGCGACGCTGCTGCGGACGATTCGCAAGGACCGACCGGCATTGCCAGCGGTGCTGATGACCGCTCACGGCACGATCGAGAGCGCCGTCGACGTCATGCGAAACGGGGCCGCGGACTATCTGCAGAAACCGTTCGAGGCCGAACAGCTGAAGGCCGTGGTCAGCAAGTACCTGGTTCCGGCACAGCACATCGACCGTCCACTGGCCGAAGATGCTGCGTCCCGCAACCTGTTACGCATTGCCGAGCGCGTCGCCGCGACTGACGCAACGGTGACGCTGACCGGGGAGAGCGGCTCCGGCAAAGAGGTCTACGCACGCTACATTCATCAGCGCTCGCGGCGCGCCGACGCGCCGTTTATTGCCATCAACTGTGCCGCAATCCCGGAAAACATGCTCGAGGCGATGCTGTTTGGCTACGAGAAGGGCGCGTTCACCGGCGCGACACAGGCGAATCCGGGAAAATTCGAACAAGCCGACGACGGCACGTTGTTGCTCGACGAAATTACCGAGATGGAACTGGGACTGCAGGCGAAGCTGCTGCGTGTCCTGCAGGAGAAGGAAGTCGAGCGAATCGGCGGTCGCAAACCGCTGCCGCTCAATGTCCGCGTGCTCGCGACCAGCAACCGCGACCTCAAGGCATGTGTCGCTGCAGGCCGGTTCCGCGAGGACCTGTATTACCGGCTGAACGTATTTCCGCTGCACATCCCGCCACTCCGAGACCGCGCGGACGATATCGTGCCGCTTGCCGAGCTGTTTCTGCAGCGCGCATCCGATCGACCGGGCCGCGCGTTATCGGACTGCGCACGCGAGCAGCTGCTGAGCCACACTTGGCCGGGCAACGTGCGCGAACTCGACAACCTGATACAGCGATCGGTCATTCTTGCATCCGGCGACGAGGTGACGGCAGCTGATCTCGCGTTTGAACAGCCTGTCGACGACGACCGTGCGACCGACGATACCGGCCTGCAGCGCGGTGTGCAGGCTCACGAATTCGAGCTGATTCTCGACGCCCTGGACAAGGCGGACGGGCACCGAGGTGACGCAGCCGAGATGCTCGGGATCAGCCCCCGTACGCTGCGCTACAAACTTGCGCGCATGAGAAAACGCGGACTCGCCATCCCAGGAGACAGCCATGAATGAGATTAGCCCGGACCAGGTGCTGAGCCAGATTCGCGCACTCAGCAAGAATTTGCAGATGCCGGCGATGTCGCCTGCCGAGACGATCGGCAAGCCGGAATTGCGGTCCGACTTCAGCAATTTGCTGAAGTCTTCGCTCGACGCCGTGAATGAGGCTCAGCAATCGTCGAGCGCTCTGAAAACCGCATTCGAAAACGGCACGACGGACGCGAGCCTGGCCGAAGTCATGATCGCGTCGCAGAAAGCGGACCTGTCATTTCGAGCCGTTACCGAGGTCCGCAACAAGCTGGTGCAGGCGTACCAGGACATCATGAACATGCCGGTTTAATGGCGACAACCTGAGGATGAGCAAAAACAGTCATGGATAACGCAAACGTCATCGAGGGAACCGCACTCCCTCCACCGAGCTCGATGAACCTGACGACGGTTCTGAAAATTCCCGCGGTACGCCAGGTCATGCTGCTGATCGGGGTTGCCGCGGCAGTCGCTGCAGGATTCGCGATCGCGCTGTGGTCTCAAAAGCCCGGCTACACGCAGCTGTATGCGGATCTGGCCGCGTCGGAAGCTGCGGATGTCGCCGATGCGCTGCGCGCAGCCGATATCGACTACAAGCTGAATGCCTCGACCGGCGGCATACTGGTGCCGGAGGCGTCGTTGCACGAGGCACGCATGCAGCTGGCCTCGCAAGGGTTGCCGCAGAGCGCATCGGTCGGCATGAGCCTGCTGTCGGAGCAGCAGAGTTTCGGAACGAGCCAATTCATGGAGCTTGCGCGCTACCAGCATGCGCTCGAGGCCGAGCTGGCGCGGACGATATCGAGCCTCGGCGCCGTCCAGGACGCGCGCGTGCACCTCGCGATTCCGAAACAGTCGTCGTTCATTCGCGACCAGAAAGCCGCCAGCGCCTCGGTGCTGTTGCATATCTATCGCGGACGAAACCTCGAGCAGGACCAGGCCGCCGCCGTGGTCAACCTCGTCGCGGCGAGTGTGCCGGACCTGCAGCCGAAAAACGTGACGATCATCGACCAGTACGGCAGCCAGCTGAGTACCGGCGACGACATGTCGGCCGGCGCGCAGGCGACCAGCCAGTTCAAGTATGCGCAGCGCCTGGAGCAAACTTACAAGTCGCGGATCGAGGACCTGCTGACGCCGCTCGTCGGCGCCGGTCGAGTACGCGCAGAAGTCGTCGCCGATATCGACTTTACGCTGACCGAGGAAGCGCGAGAGTCCTACGATCCGAACAATACCGTCGTGCGCAGTGAGCAGATCAGCGAAGACCTGCGTACCGGCACTGATGCGGCGAGCGGTGGCATTGTCGGCGCCGTCAGCAACCAGCCGCCGGAGGCAACAGGCGTTGCTCCGGAGCAGGCGGTTGCCTCGGAGGAGGCGGAGGTGACGAATTCCTCGCGCTCGAGCATTCGCAACTTCGAAGTCGACCGTACGATCAGCCATACGCGGCCGCAGGCCGGCACGATTCGCAAACTGTCGGTTGCGGTGTTGATCGATCAAAGCCCGGCTGACGGCAACGAGGAGACGACGCCGTTGACCGAGGCCGAGCTGGCACGCTACACGACGCTGGTTCGCGAAGCAGTCGGGTTCAACGAAGCGCGTGGCGATTCCGTGGTCGTTCTCGGCGAGACCTTTCGGCGTGTCGACGCGCCGGTCGAGGCAGAACCGCCACCGATCTGGGAAAACCCGGCGATCCGGGATGCGTTGAAGCAGATTCTCGGTGCATTGCTGGTGCTCGCAATTGCATTCGGCGTTGTCCGGCCGATGCTGAAAAGCGTCGTTTCCAGTGCGCCGCCCGGCGCAGTCAGCGGTGAGTATCTGGCGAGCGGCGGACAGAATTTCCCGGCTGCCGCAGGGCAGTTCGCCGGCGCCGGCGGATCCGTGTCACTTCCCAGCTACGACGAGAAGGTGGCTGCGGCCAAAAATATCAGCGGGCACGACCCTGCACGCGTGGCTCAGGTCGTCAAGAAATGGGTAGCGGCCGATGGCTGAGCTGAGTGAGGGCGCGATGAAAGGCACCGAGCGTGCGGCGCTGCTGTTGATGACGCTCGGTGAAAAGGAAGCGGCCGAGGTACTGAAGTACATGGGTGCGCAGGAAGTGCAGGCGCTCGGCATGGCAATGGCGTCCTTGCGCAATGTGTCCCGGTCCCAGGCGGACGACGTGCTGAATGGATTTATCACCGAGGTCGAGGATCAGACGACGTTCGGCGTCGACACGGAATCCTACGTTCGCAACATCCTCGGCAACGCCTTCGGTCCCGGCAAAGCGAACGCATTCATTGATCGCATCATGACCGGGGACGACGCAAAAGGCCTCGATGCCCTGAAATGGATGAGCTCCCGGGAGGTTGTCGAGATCGTCAAGGACGAGCATCCGCAGATCATCGCCATCGTGCTCGCCTATCTGGATCCGTCACAGGCGGCTGACGTGATCGAAAAGCTGCCCGAGGACATTCGCTCGGACATCCTGATGCGCGTCGCCGGCCTGTCGGATATCCAGCAAAGTGCGCTGGCCGAGATAGAGAACCTGATTGCGTCGAAATCGACTGACGCAACCGGCGGGTCGACACGCAAGGTTGGCGGCGACAAGGTTGCCGCCGACATCGTCAACTCGCTCAAACCGGATCGCGGCGAAGAAATGCTCGAGCAGATCAAGGCGAAGAATGAGGAGCTTTCCGAACGCATTCAGGAAATGATGTTTACCTTCGACACGCTGCTCGGCGTCGACGATCGCGGCATCCAGGCGCTGTTGCGCGAAGTCTCGAACGACGTGCTGACCGTGGCGCTGAAAGGTTGCGACCCGGCAATCAGTGACAAGGTGCTCGGCAACATGTCCAAGCGAGCGGCGACGCTGCTGAAAGAAGACATGGAGGCGAAGGGGCCGATGAAGCTGTCCGAGGTCGAAGCAGCCCAGAAGGAAATACTCGACGTGGCCCGTCGTCTTGCAGATGCCGGCGATATCGATCTCGGCCGTGGCGGCGACGAATATGTCTGACGACGCGGCAGCCGAGAAGCCGGAACGCTGGAATGTGCCGGCCATCGACGGAGGCGGCGGCAATGGCTACCTGACGGCCGGCCGCCTCGAGGCGATCCAGAAAGAGGCGTACCAGGAGGCCTGGGACAAGGGGCATGCAGACGGTCTGAAAGCGGGAGCCGCGGAGCTCGCAGCCCGTGTTGCACGTCTCGATGAGCTTCTGAAATCACTGGCGGCACCGTTCGACGAACTTGACGAACAGGTGGAGAAGCAGCTGGTCGATCTGGCCATGACCGTTGTCCGGCAGCTCTTCCGGCGTGAGATCAAGGATCAGCCGACGCACGTGATCGGCGTCGTACGCGAGGCAATCCAGTTGTTACCGGTCGCGAGCCGCAACGTTCAAGTGCATCTTCACCCGGACGATGCGGCCATCATTCGCGAGTGCCTGTCACCAGCGGACGGCGAACCCGCCTGGGATATCGTCGAGGATCCGCTGATGTCACGTGGCGGCTGCCGCGTGACAACCGAAAACTCGCGCATCGACGCGACCGCCGAAGCACGTCTGAACAAGATTATCCAGAGTATCGCGGGTGACCGTCGGCAATGAGTGAAACAGCGACACGCACGTTGCCGGGCCCGAACCCGGACCGCAATCTCGAACGCGCGCTGCGGCTCGGTGCCTACACCGACAAGGCGCTCGATGGCAGCCCGCCACTCGTAGTCGAAGGCGTGCTGCGGCGTACCGTCGGCCTCGCGATGGAGGCCGAAGGTTGCCACGCAGAGCTCGGCGGACGGTGCGACGTCGTCGCGTCGGACGGTCGTCTCGTCGAAACGGAAGTCGTCGGATTCTCGGGCGAACGATTGTTCCTCATGCCAATCGCCGAAATGCGCGGCGTTGTTCCGAATGCGCGCGTTATCCCGGTCTCCGGCACGCCGGAGGTCCTCGTTGGCGACGAACTGCTCGGCCGGGTGCTCGACGGCCGCGGTAATCCGCTCGACGGCGGGGCGGCATTGAATTGCAGTGACCGCGTGTCGCTGTTCGGCAAGCCGATCAACCCGTTGAAGCGCCAGCCGATTCGGTCGCAGCTCGACGTCGGCGTGCGTTCAATCAACTCACTGCTTTCGATCGGGCGTGGCCAGCGCATGGGCCTGTTCGCCGGCAGCGGCGTCGGCAAGAGCATGCTGCTCGGTATGATGACGCGAAACACGGATGCGGATGTGGTCGTCGTCGGGCTCGTCGGTGAACGTGGTCGTGAGGTCCGGGAGTTTATCGACCAGTCGCTGGGTACCGAGGGCATGTCCAAGGCCGTCGTCGTGGCAACGCCGGCCGACGATACGCCGCTGATGCGCATGCACGGCGCATGGCTGACGGCTGCGATTGCCGAGTATTTCAGGGACCGCGGAAAGAACGTTTTGCTGCTGATGGATTCGCTGACGCGTTTCGCGCAGGCACAGCGCGAAATCGCCCTCGCGATCGGTGAACCGCCGGCGACGAAAGGATATCCGCCGTCGGTTTTTGCAAAGCTTCCGCAACTGGTAGAGCGCGCCGGCAACGGCGTCGACGGCGGTGGATCGATTTCGGCGATTTACACCGTGCTGGCCGAAGGAGATGATCCAAACGACCCGATTGTCGATGCGTCGCGAGCGATTCTCGATGGTCATATTGTGCTGTCCCGAAATATGGCCGACGCGGGCATCTATCCGGCAATCGACGTCGAATCGTCGGTCAGCCGCGCGATGACGCAATTCGTCAGCGAGAGTCAGCAGCAGCTGATCACGCGATTCCGCCGCGCTTACTCGCTTTACCAGGAGAATCGAGACCTGATTTCGGTCGGCGCCTACCAGCCGGGTTCGAATCCAGCGCTGGACGAAGCGGTGTCCCTGTGGCCGGCGATCCTCGAGTTCCTGCGCCAGCAGCACACGGAATGTGTCGGCGCCAATAAGAGCCTTGCAGAGCTTCGTCAGCTGTTCGACGCATCGCAATCGGCAGGCACCGATGAGACACCGTGAAAAAGCGCTCTTTAAGACTGAAAAAAATCTTGTCGGTTGCCGAAGCCGAGGAGCGCAGCCTCGGTATGCAGACTGGGAAGGCACAGAAAAAATTGCTTGAGGAAAACCGCAAACTCGGCGAACTCAATGCCTATCGCGAAAGCTACGCGGCCCGGGCACGCAATGCGAGTGCGTTGAGCTCGGCGCACTTCAAAGACTACCAAAATTTCCTCGCGCGCCTCGATCAGGCCGCTCGCTTGCAGCAGCAGGCCGTCAACGACTGCGAGAAGAACCTGGACCTGCACCGGCGACGCTGGCTCGTGAAACGGCAGCGCGTCGAGTCGCTCGAACGTGTGCAGGAACGTTATCGCCAGCAGGAAGTTTCGCACGCCGACCGCATCGAGCAGCGCACGCTGGACGACTTGCCGGGCTCGCCGCCGATCTACGACAAGGATCGCTAGAGAGGCTGGCACGCATCTTGCTCCTGTAACACTAGCCACTCGTGAATCACGTGTACAAGGACCGACAATGCTGCCGTTTTTGAACCTGACCTCCTCCGAATTTTTCGCGCCGGATGCGCTGAAGGGCACGAGCGGCCTCGTGCCTGACGCCGCGGACGGCCTGCAGGGAGGATTCGCCAGCGTCCTGCAGTCACAGGTGATACCTGCCGTGATGCTGCAGGCGCCGGTCGGCGAGGACTTGCCGCCGGCCGGCAATGCCTTGCCGGTCACGGGCCCGGGCGATGAGTTGCCGCCGGATGTCGCCGTCGAGCTTTCGATCGAACATCCGGATCTGGTGCCGCTCGGCCCGGAGCCGCCATTGACCGGCAGCAATGCCGATCTGACGTTGACGTCGCAAGTCATTGAAACTGCTCCTGTCAGAAATAACCCGGAGGTCAGCAAAGATGGCTTGCCAGTAACCATGCATGTCCCGCCAGCGCCGCAGCCGGGCAACGAAGCTGACGCAGGGCTGCCGCCTGCCGGGTCCGGCGCCACTGGCGACGTACGTTCCGCCGCGCTGCACGGTCCTGTCGTGGCACCGGTCGGCACTCCGGGCGAACGCGACAGCCGAGGGCAAACGCGCGATCGGGCGCTCGATGTGACGACGCTGCCGCCGCAAACCGGGACCGGCAGACCGGAGCACACGGACAATACGCAGCGCACGTTATCCACAGACGACGGCGAAGTCTTTGTCGCTTCACGTCGCGATACCGGTATCGATGACCTGGCGCCAGGGCCCAGGCTGCGGCGTGCGAGCGGAAACGATGCGCAGATCCTGAACCGGACGCCCGCGGAATCGCCGCTGTCGACTGACGATGCGCCGCGGCCGGTGCGAGACGACGCGCTGGCGATACCGCGGCCGTTACAGCCGGCGGCGTGGCAGCAGGGTAGCGTGGCCTTCGAGGCGCCTCCGGAGTCCGGTCAACGTATTCATGCCGACGTCTCCGCGGTAATGCCGCGGGCCGCGGCCGCGCCACCGGCTCAGCCGGCGGTGCCATTGCCGCCCGCCGCGCAATCGATCGACATCCCGGTGCAGCAGTCCGGTTGGGACACTGTGCTGGCGGACCGCGTCACGATGATGGCGAACGGCAAGCTGCAAAATGCCGAACTGCGGCTTACGCCAGCCGAACTGGGACCACTGCGTATCCAACTCGAGATTGACGACGGCGTTGCCAACGTGTCATTCCAGTCGCAGCACCCCGTCACCCGCGAAGCGCTGGAGCAGGCGATGCCAAGACTTCGTGAACTGCTCGCCGAGAATGGCCTGTCGCTCGGTCAGGCGGACGTCCGCGACGACAACAGCCGCGGGCCGAGCGGTGAGACGCTCGCGGATGCAGGGACACCGTCTGGTGGCGCAGCGGACAGCGGCGCAGCCGACGAAACGATGACGTCGCACGTGCCGCGTCGTGCCAGCAACGGCCTCGTCGATACGTTTGCGTAAGCGCTCGCGTCAAATATCTGACGGCCTGCGCGTGAATATCCCCAGCGCCGGAAATCCGTCGCTTTCCCGGCCTATCTAAAGTTTGAGAAAGTCGTTATAACTATACGAAAAATATAAGAAAGTTTAATAAAAAAGTCATTTGGCACGCTCATTGCATCGGTCATTGCAGGACTCAATGGAGCTAGCCATGGCTGACGAAGAAAACACCGAGGCCGCCGCCGACGAAGACGCAAAGGGCGGCGGTTTGAAAAAGATGATCCTGTTTGGCGTGATCGGCCTGGTGCTGATCGGCATCGGCATTTTTGCCGGGCCCGCCGTCATGAACATGATGTCGCCACCCGAGGATGTCGAAGCCGAGGGCGAGGAAGTTGCCGCCAAGGCTGCCGAGGGTCCGCCCATTTACCAGAGCCTGCATCCGCCGCTCGTCGTCAACTTCAAGGACGAGGAAGGCGATTCACACTTCATGCAGATCACGATGGAAGTGATGTCGCGCGATCAGGGCGTCATCAATCGTGTACGCGAGAACGTCGCCGTTATCAGGAACGCGCTGATACTGCTGTACAGCGGCGCGATCCTCGAGGAAATCGAGACGCGCCAGGGCAAGGAGCAAATGCTCGAGGACGGACTCGAGGAAATCGAGCGGGTCATGGTCGAAACGACCGGTGAAGGCGGCGTCGAAGCGCTCTACTTCACGGCACTGGTCATCCAGTAAGGCACGCCGCGATGAACGACCAGGTTCTGACTGATGAGGAAAAAGATGCGCTGGTGGAGGGCGTGGAAAATGGCGAAGTCGAAGTACAGACTGGCGATGGGCCGCGCTATGCCAGCGTCGCCGAATTCGAGATCAGTCCGCGCAATCGCATCGTCACCAACAGCTATCCACGGCTGCAAAACCTGAATCGCAAGCTGGCCGGTCTTGTAAGCAAGTCCGCATCTGTGCTGCTGAACGACAAGGTCGAAATTTCTTGCGGACCTGTGCTGACCTGCACCTGGGGCGAATTTGCCGAGACGGCGACCCAAGCCGCGCTGATCGTCGAATGTTCCGCTGCTCCGCTCGAAGGCGCAGCCGCCGTCCATATGCAGTCGGCGGCCGTACGGCACGTCGTCGAAACGTTTTTCGGCGGCTCGCCGGAAAATCCTCCGCGTCACCAGATTGAAGGCTTTACGCGCGGCGAGATGAACGTCGTTCGCCTGTTCAGCGACGAAGTGCTGAAAGGCATTACCGATACCTGGAACTCGCTGATTGCGCTCGACGCGAAAGTCAGCGGTGTGCACCAGAGCACCGACGTCGTCGAAGTCATCGAATCGGGTGCGAGCGTCATCTGCAGCGAGTTCGCGCTCCATATCGGTGAGGACGAACATCGCTTCCATATCATTTGGCCGCTAACGACGCTGTCGTCGCTGTTGCCCGTGCTGGAGGGCGCGAAGCGCGAGCGTGACGCCGCCGAAGATTCGCGCTGGGAGAAGGTCATCCGCGCGCGCGTGCCCGAAGCATCGGTCGACGTCAGTTCGCGTGTCGGCCACGCACGCATGAGTTTACGGGATGTCGCGGCATTGAAGGCAGGCGACATCATCGATATCGAAAATCCACGCATCGGCACGGTATTTGCGAAAAACGTCGCGGTCCTCGAGGGCCGCTTCGGCGTTCACGACGGCTGTTACGCCATCGAGGCGACGCGTTGGCTGACCGAAATCGCCCATGCAGAAAGTATCGCCACACCAAACACACTGTAGAGGACCCGAGGAATGGCAACGGAAGAAACAGGCAACGAGGAAAATGCGGCAGGCAAGGACGGAGCCGAGCAGTTCTCGCCGGACGAGCTAGCCAATAACGGCAAGGCTGGTGATGCATCCGAGGTTAATCTCGACCTCGTGCTCGATATCCCCGTCAACGTCAGCCTGCGTGTTGGCTCGACGGAAATTTCAATTCGCGATCTCGTCCGGCTCGTCGAAGGTTCGGTCATCGCGCTCGACAGGGAATCAAGCGAGCCGATGGACGTACTGGTCAACGGCACGCTGATTGCGCATGGCGAAATTGTGGTCGTTGACGACCGCTTCGGCGTGCGCCTGACCGATGTCGTCAGCCCGCTCGAGCGCATCGAGAAACTGGGTTAGGAGCGGCGGGCGTCATGGTCGACACGGGTGGATCCGAACTGCTGAGCCTGGCCGCGAGCCTCTTGGTCGTCGTCGGCACGATCGTCGTGCTCGGCTGGCTGTATTCGCGCTCGAAGCTGTTCGGCGGCGCGGCAAACGACGCGATCAACATCGTTGCCAGCCGTGCGCTCGGCAGCAAGGAGCGCCTGCTGGTCGTCGAGGTCGGTGGCAAACAGCTGCTCGTCGGCATGACCGCATCGCAGGTGCAGACGCTGCACGTTTTCGATGCGCCGGTTGTCGACGCAGCAAGCGCTGCTGCACCTGGCGGCCTGGCCGGCGGCTTCGCAGGCCGGCTGAAATCCGCGTTGAAGGAGATGAAGCGATGACGCGGGCCGTCGCCGTTTTGTTGCTGCTGCCGCTGGCGTTCGCGGCCAACGCGCAGGAGCCGATTGCGATGGTGACCGACGCCGTCGAGGGCCAGTCGTATTCGTTGAGCATCCAGATCCTGGTGCTGATGACGCTGCTGACATTGCTGCCGGCGGCCATACTGTCCATGAGCGCGTTTGTCCGCGTCATTATCGTGCTGTCGATCCTCCGGCAGGCGCTCGGCACTGCCCAGACACCGCCGAACCAGGTACTGCTCGGCATCGCGCTGTTCCTGACGTTTTTTGTCATGTCGCCGGTCATCAGCGACATCCATCAGCACGCGGCACAGCCCTATATCGACGGCGAGATGGCGGCCGCAGAGGCGTTCGAAAAAGCGCTGGCGCCCCTGCGCACGTTCATGCTGAACCAGACACGTGACAGCGATCTCGGCCTGTTCGCCGGCATTGCCGGGCGCAGCGATATTTCGTCGGCCGACGAGGTGCCCATGTCGATCCTGATCCCGAGTTTCATGGTCAGCGAGCTGAAGACGGCGTTCCAGATCGGCTTTCTCGTCTTCATTCCGTTCCTCGTCATCGATCTGGTCGTCTCCAGCGTGCTGATGTCGATGGGCATGATGATGCTGTCGCCGATGCTGATTTCGCTGCCGTTCAAAATCATGTTGTTCGTGCTGGTCGACGGCTGGGCTCTGCTGCTCGGCACGCTGGCATCAAGCTTTTTTTAACAGAGGACATTCGATGACACCGGAAATGGTAACGACAATCGGTCAGCAGGCGCTCTGGGTCACGATGATGATCGCGGCGCCGCTGCTGTTGTCCGCGCTGGCGGTCGGCCTGCTGGTCGGCATGTTCCAGGCTGCAACGCAGATTAATGAGATGACGTTGTCGTTCATCCCGAAACTGCTGGTTCTCGTGCTGGCGCTGGTGCTGGCAGGTCCGTGGATGCTCAGCGTCATCGCCAACTACACAACATCACTGATGGAGCAGATTCCGTCGCTGATCTCCTGAGCGAGAGGAGGGAGAGACATGTTCGCGAGAGTAATCAATGACTGTAGACATACATCTGACACCGATCATCGATCAACTGGCCCTCTACATCTGGCCGTTTGTTCGCATCGGGGCGTTCCTGATGGTGATGCCGGTCGTCGGTGGGAGCTTCGTCCCGGTGAAGGTGCGCCTGCTGCTGGCCATTGCGTTGACTGGAGTAATCGCGCCGGTCATTCCGATTGCATCGACACCGGAAGTCTTGAGTGCGGCGGGTCTGGTCACGATGATTCAGGAGATCGCAATCGGCGTTACGCTGGGATTCTTAGTGCAGCTTGTCTTCGACGCGATAGCGCTCGGGGGACAAGTGATCGGCATGAGCATGGGGCTTGGCTTCGCGGTATTCCTGGACAAGACCCGTGGCGTCAACATTCCGGTGCTTGGTCAGCTGTTCCTGATGCTGGGCATGCTCGTGTTCCTGTCGATGGATGGCCATCTAGCGCTGATACAGCTGCTTGCGAACAGCTTCCACGCGTGGCCGCTCGCAGAGAATCGTTTTACGACCGGGGTCGTGTCGGAACTGCTGGCGTGGACGAGCCAGTTGTTCGTGTTCGCAATGAAGATTGCGCTACCGGCGGTCACGGCAATTCTCGTCGTGAACCTGGCTTTTGGAACGATGAGCCGGGCGGCGCCGACACTGAACCTGTTCGCGGTTGGCTTTCCCGTTGCGATGTTATTGGGCTTCGCGGTCATTTTTCTCAACATGGACGTCCTGATGCAGAACGTCATGGTCTTCCTGTCACTGTCACTGGAGGCAGTCTCCGCTCTGCTTGAGCTGTAGCGAGTCAACACGATGGCAGAAGAACAGGCCCAGCAGGATCGTACCGAGCAACCGACGCCGAAACGTCGGGAGGATGCGCGGAAAAAAGGCGACGTACCGCGATCCCGTGAACTCACGATGACCGGGGTTATGCTCTCCGGCGCGTCGGCGATGCTGTTGCTATCCGGTTCGATGGGCGGGAACCTCGTCGATGCGTTCACGCAGGCATTCAGCATCGCAAGGAGAGATGCGTTCGACGTCTCGCAGATGCCGGCGCGTTTCGCCGAGACAGCCGGCCAGATCTTCATTGGACTTGCACCGATGGCCGTCATTTTACTGGTTGCGGTGTTCCTGTGTGCGGCGCTGATCGGTGGCTGGTCTTTCAGCCTCAAGGCCGTTGCGTTCAAGGCCGAGCGCATTAGCCCGATCAAGGGCGTCAAGCGCATCTTCAGCGCAAACAGTCTGAACGAACTGGTCAAGGCGCTGGCGAAATTCTCCGTCGTCGCGGTCATCGCCGTCACCTGGCTTTGGTTTTCGATCGGCGAATTGTCTGGCCTCGGCCGAGAGCCGATCGATTCTGCGATCATGCACGCACTGAAAATCTGCGGGGTGTCGCTGCTGGTCATCAGCAGTGGTCTCATCGTCATCGCTGCCTTCGACGTGCCGTTCCAGCTCTGGCAGTACCAAAAGAAGCTGCGCATGACGCGGCAGCAGGTCAAGGACGAGTTCAAGGAAACCGAAGGGCGGCCGGAAGTCAAATCGCGGATTCGCCAGATGCAGCAACAGATCGCGACGCGGCGGATGATGGAAGAACTGCCGACCGCCGACGTCGTCATCACGAACCCGACGCACTTCGCCGTTGCGCTGAAGTACGACGACGCGACGATGGGCGCGCCGCGGGTCATCGCCAAGGGCAAGGACCTGATTGCGGCACGCATGCGCGAGATCGCGATCGAAAACGATGTGCCGCTGTTCTCGGCGCCGCCCCTGGCGCGGGTGCTTTACCGGACGACCGAGATCGGTGAGGAAATTCCCGCGCGGCTGTATACCGCAGTCGCGCAGGTGCTCGCGTATATCTACCAGGTCGGAGAAACGCTGCGACCGGGACAACAAGCGCCGAACCCCCCGGTGCCCGATATCGATGAGGACGAGTTCTAGCCGTGGGCGGCAATACCTACATGACGGATATCATCCGGGGCATCGGCATGCCGCTGTTGCTGCTCGCCGTACTGGCAATGATGATGGTGCCGCTGCCACCGCTTGCGCTCGACGTGTTGTTCACGTTCAACATCGCACTGTCGGTCGCAATCCTGCTGACCACGGTCTATGTCGGCCGGCCGCTCGACTTCGCCGTGTTCCCGACGATCCTCCTCGTCGTTACCTTGTTGCGTCTCGCCCTGAATATTGCGTCCACGCGTGTCGTTCTGCTGAACGGTCACACTGGCACATCGGCGGCGGGCAAGGTCATCGAGGCATTCGGCGATTTCGTCGTCGGCGGCAACTACGCAGTCGGCCTCGTTATTTTCGCAATCCTCGTCATCATCAACTTCGTCGTCGTAACAAAAGGCGCCGGGCGCGTCTCCGAAGTATCGGCACGCTTTACGCTGGATGCGATGCCGGGCAAGCAGATGGCGATCGATGCCGATCTGAATGCCGGCATCATCGACCAGGAGCAGGCGCGTGTTCGCCGCCGCGAGATCGGCGAGGAGGCGGATTTCTACGGCTCGATGGACGGATCGAGCAAGTTCGTCCGTGGCGACGCGATCGCCAGCATACTGATCCTGTTCATTAACATCGTCGGCGGCCTGATTATCGGTACGTCGCAGCACGACCTGTCTTTTTCGACGGCCGTGCACAACTACACGCTGCTGACGATCGGTGACGGACTCGTCGCGCAGGTGCCGTCGCTGCTGTTGTCGACGGCCGTCGCGATCATCGTTACCCGCGTATCGAGCTTGCAAGACATGCGCAACCAGGTCTTCACGCAGCTGTTCAGCGATCACCGCACGCTGCTGGTCACTGCGGCTGTGCTCGGCATCCTCGGCATCATCCCGGGCATGCCGAACTTCGCGTTCCTGAGCCTCGCGGGCGTTACGGCATTCGCCGCCTACCGCGTGGCTCGACGCAAGCCTCCGTCCGAGGCGCCGGAAGCCGTCGCACCGGACGCAGATGCCGTGCTGCCCGATCTCGGCTGGCACGACGTCGACCCTGTCGACCTGATCGGTCTCGACGTGGGCTACCGGCTGATTCCGCTGGTCGACCGCAATCGCAACGGTGCGCTCGTGTCCCGTATCAAGGGCGTGCGCAGAAAACTGACCGAGGAGCTCGGTTTCCTCGTCTCGCCGGTGCACATCAAGGACAACCTCGATCTTGGCCCAAACAACTACCGCATTACACTGGCGGGCGTCGCTGTCGGCGAAGGCGAGGTACACATCGACAAGGACCTCGCGATCAACCCGGGCCAGGTGTTCGGCAAGATCAGCGGCATCGAGACGAAGGACCCGGCATTCGGGCTCGATGCATTCTGGATCGAGGCCTCGCAGCGCGAGGAAGCGCAGATGCTCGGCTACACCGTCGTCGATCCGGCAACGGTGGTCGCAACGCACCTGAGCGAAATTCTCAAGAACAACGCCCACGAACTGCTCGGCCATGAGGAGTGCCGGCAGCTGATGGATCGGCTGGCGACGAAGTCGCCGAAACTGGTCGAGGAGCTGACGCCGAAGCTGCTGCCGATGAGCACGATCACGCGTGTGCTGCAGAACCTGCTGGAGGAAAAGATCCCGGTCCGCAACATCCGCAAGATCGCCGAAACCTTGGCGGAGCAGGGTTCGCGGAGTCAGGATCCCGACGTTTTGTCGGCCGCCGTGCGCGTCGCGCTGGGGCGCTCGATCGTCCAGAACGTAGCGGGGACGCGGCCTGAGCTGCCGGTGCTGACGCTCGATCCCGAGTTGGAACGAATCTTGAATGACAGTGCTCAGGAGAGCGGATCGGTGGGACTGGAGCCGGCGATGATGGAACGACTGCACAAGACACTGGCTGAAAAAGCCCAGAGCCAGGAGATCGCGGGAGAGCCCGCGGTGCTGCTGGTGGCGCCGCAGGTCAGGCCGTGGATGTCGCGCATGATGCGCAACATTCGCAACCTGCACGTGCTGGCTTACAACGAGGTACCCGACGACAAGCGCATACAGATGCTTGCGGCCGTCGGCTAAGAC
>JBFIQH010000040.1:0-17557 GCA_041609735.1 Woeseiaceae bacterium
ATCCTTTGCCGGAATCGGGTATCGGATCGAGGGAGTGGGTGTTGCAAGCAACGGGCGACGTCAACGTCACGTTTTTCCCTGCCGGCCGCAACGCCGACTATAGCGCGATCGCCGCCACCGACGTAATCGTCGGCTGGTGCACGCCCGGTGCCATCGCCGCGGCCAACAACGTACGGTACCTGCACATTTACTCAGCCGGCATCGACGACTGTGCGTCGATTCCCGGCATCGTCGACCGCGGCCTGATCGCGACCAACAGTGCGAAAGCCGCCAGCGAGACCATCGCCGAACACGGCATCGCGTTGATGCTGATGCTGACCCGCGGGCTGCATCATCACCATCGCCAGCAGATGCAACACGCATGGCGCGGCGGATACGGCCGCCCGGACACGTTCGCCGTCAAAGGCAAGACGATGCTCGTGCTGGGTCTCGGCGGAATCGGCTCGCAGATTGCAAGGCGGGCGCATGATCTCGGCATGACAATTCTCGGGACGCGCAACTCGAGCCGGCGCGGCCCGGACTACGTCAGCTACGTCGGCTTGTCCGATGAAACCAACGCGCTCGCTGCCCGGGCAGACATTATTGTCAATGCATTGCCGTTGACCGACGATACACGAGGCACGGCTGATGCAAAATTCTTCGACGCAATGAAAGATGCTGCGTTCTACATCTCCGTCGGCCGCGGCGGCACGACTGACACCGACGCACTGATGGCCGCGCTCGAGTCGGGCAAGCTGGCGGGTGCCGGCCTCGACGTTACCGATCCCGAGCCTCTGCCATCGGATCATCCGCTGTGGGAGATGACGAACGTTGTCATCTCGCCACACACGGCGGCGTCGTCCGACATGAGCCGACAGAACACGCTGCTTCTGGCGCGCGAAAACCTGCGCCGCTATATCAATGGCGAGAAGCTGCTGAACGTCGTCGATTTTGCCAGGGGGTACTAGGTCAACCAGCGGGAAGCTATGCGCGAAAGTCATGCCGCGACCGGCGTGAAGATCAAATAGAGGGGGGGAACGATGTCATCTGTAGCACCACGGCACATCAATCAGACGGACGCTCAGCCGTCCGAAAGAGCAGTCAGCAACGCCATCGATCGATGGATTTTCGTGTTCATGGCTGCGTTCTTCATCGCAATTACGTTGACGGGATTCATTCCGGATTCGCTTGCCAAGCTGGCGGCAATCGAGGCGGGACAGAGACCGCCGTTTCCCGTTGTCTTGCACTTTCACTCAGTCCTGATGGGGTCGTTCCTGTTATTGCTCTTTGCGCAAACGATGCTCGCCGCGACCGGTCGACTCCATTATCACCAGCGACTGGGCATCGCCGCTTTCGTGCTTGCGCCGGCGATCGTCGTCGCGGGCTTCGTGCTGGTCCCGACGATGTACCACCAGGTCTGGAATGGCATGCAGGCAATGCCTGCCGAAGCCAGGGCGGGAATGCAGGAACTGCTGCGCTTTTTTGACAACATCATGCTGGTACAGATACGTGTCGGCATACTGTTTCCGATATTTCTGGCCATCGCGCTGATGGCGCGCAAAACCGATTCGGGGCTGCACAAGCGGATGATGATTCTTGCGATTGCGCCTGCGTTGCCGGCGGCTATCGATCGCATGACGTGGTTGCCGCACACGTTCCCCGAGAGCCCGCTTTCGGCGGACCTTTACATGCTACTGGCGCTGACTCCGCTGTTCATCTGGGATTTGCTTCGCAATCGGGCAATACACAAGGCCTACTGGATATTCCTTGCATTCATGGTCCCGTCGTCGATCCTCATCAACGGTCTGTGGGGTTCGGACTGGTGGCACGCGACCGCGCCGAAGCTGGTCGGGCTCTAAATCAACATGCAGTATCTGATTGACGCCTCGGTCTACGTCTTCCGCGCCTACTACTCGCTGCCGGACGACATGATCGATGACGCCGGCAACCCGGTGAACGCGCTGTACGGGTTCTGCCGCTTCCTAGGTGACTTTATGGAGCAGGTCAAGCCGCAACATGTCGCCGTAGCTTTCGATGAGAGCCTGACGTCGTCGTTCCGCACGACGATCTATCCCGAGTACAAGGCGAACCGGGATCCCGCGCCGGAAGAGTTGAAGCGCCAGTTCGCGCAGTGCCGGAAGTATGCGCGCGCGATGGGCTTGCTCGAGTGCTCCGACCCGCAGTACGAAGCCGATGATTTGATCGGCACGCTGGTGGAGCACGGCCGCCGCAACGGGCGGCCGTCGACGATTGTCAGCCGCGACAAGGATCTCGCGCAGCTGCTGACGCGTGACGACATCTTCTGGGACTTCGCCGGCAAGGGAAAAATCGGCTACGAGCGAATTCCCGAAGTATTCGGCGTGTGGCCGGAGCAGATTGCGGACTTCCTTGCGCTCGCCGGCGACAGCGTCGACAACATTCCCGGCGTACCCGGCGTCGGTAAGAAAACGGCGGAAGCCTTGTTGCGTCACTTCGGCAGCCTCGACAAGATCTACGAAAATCTCGATACCGTTCACGAGGTGCAGGTACGCGGTGCGAAGACGCTGGGCGCGAAGCTCGAAACGCACCGCGATGCCGCCATGTTGGCCCGCAAGCTGACCGGCATTGCCTGCGATGTGCCGATCGACGATGCCGAGAAATACCTGCGCCCGGTGCGGCCGGACCTCGGCGCGATCAACGCGCTGTTCGACGAGGCGAATATCGGCATGGCGCTCAGGCGACAGGCCGAGCGCCTGGCCGACATCTATCACGCCTGACGATGCCCGACTGGGCTGCCATTCAGAACACGCTCGCGGGCAGCGGTGTTCGAATCGATGGCCGGCAAGCGCCGCGCGCGGTCGCCGGCGGCGATATCAACGCGGCGTGGCGTCTCGATACGAAGTCTGCGCCGTTGTTCGTAAAGACGGGCCCGGCATCGGCACACGACATGTATGCCGCGGAGGCCGACGGCCTCGCAGAAATCGCCGCTGCCGGCGCAGTGCGGGTACCGGGCGTCATTGCCGTCGGCACGACCGGGCGACACGCGTTTCTCGCGCTCGAATGGCTCGACATCGGACGTCCCACGGCGGCAGCCGATCAGAAACTCGGCACGCAACTGGCCGCGCTGCATCGGGTTACCGCGGAACGCTTCGGCTGGAAGCGCGACAACACGATCGGCCGAACAGCACAGCCCAATCCGTGGACGGACGATTGGGTCGAGTTTTTTCGCGAGCACAGGCTCCGCTTCCAGCTCGAGCTTGCAGCCAGGGGCGGGCACCGCGGCGAGATCCAGTCACTCGGCCTTCGGCTCTCTGACGCGCTGCCGTCGTTATTCGAAGGCTACGATGTCGTGCCGTCGCTTCTGCACGGGGACCTGTGGGGCGGGAATCGTGCGGCGATGGGTGACGAGCCCGTGATCTTCGATCCGGCGACCTATTACGGCGATCGCGAGAGCGACCTGGCAATGACGATGCTGTTCGGCCGTTTCAACACGACGTTTTACGACGCGTATCGAAACGCGTGGCCGCTGGCTGCGGGGCATGAACGGCGCGTCGAGCTATACCAGCTCTATCACCTGCTGAATCACCTGAACCTTTTCGGTGGCGGGTATGCAGGCAGCGTACTCGGATGCCTCAATTCACTCTGTCGGCTTCTGTAAAACGTTCGTCAGAACCGCGTTTTCAAAGCAATCATCGCGAGATGATCCATGCGGTCTTCGCCCGAGTCGATGAATCGATACTGGTTCTGGTAACCAACCTCGAGGCCGGTCTTTTGCGTCAGTTTCCAGCCAAGACCGATATAAAGGCGGTTTTGACTGAGTCCGGAATCCGCGCCCCAGTCAGTGTCCTTGAGGTCGACGAACGGCTCGAAGCTGGCGATGAGATCCGTATCGCCATCCATAGACAGCTTACGCACGTATTTCAGCTGCGCGCGCAGTACGACGCCTGTGTCGCTGCCGGTGCTGAGATCTCGCTGCTCGAGGCGAAAGCGGGTTGACAACGCGCCGCCGCCCCAACGTCCGAGCGCCCAGGACAACTGTTGCCAATACCGATCTTCGGTCACGGTATTTCCGGATGCGCCATGCGTACGGAAACGGGCGTAACCGACCCAGACCGACATCGTCGGGCTGATCGAGTAGCCGATGCCCGGGCGAATCAACAGCTGGTTGATGCCGCTGCCGGCGTCCGGGTATCGTGCCTGCGCATCGACCCAATAGTGCCAGCGGCTCGGGGTCTCTGAGTCGTTGGACGGAAAACGATCTGTCGCCGACAGAATCAGCCAGGCGCCGGAATCGCTTTCGACGGCAGGTGAGACGGACGGGAACAGCATGAAAAGGACCAGCGCGGCAGCCAGCGGCGCGGTCGGGGCAGGGATATTCACGGCGCGATTCTGCGGTAACGATGCCCGGCAATGCAAACGGTTTTTGCCGGCAGGCGGCCGGCGCTAGCGCGGGAATTCGCTCAGGTCGTCCGACTCGTCGACGACGATGCCTTCGCCGAGGAAATCCTCGTCGAACAGGTACAGGCAGGTGCCTTCCGGCGCGCGAATCGCGCGAAAAGCGCCTTCGAAGCCCGGAAATTTCTGCGTCGTGTGGCCGTGGCGTTCACACAAATCCTTGATGACGGATCGGTCGTGGCACTTGAAGCAAAGCGACGGTCCGTCCAGCGCGATGCTTTCGGACAGGCCGAGTGCAGCACCGCCGGCATCGAAGCGCATGTGCATTGTCGGCTCTTCGCGCATGTTCAGCACGACCGGGGCGATCGGCGCCCAGAAACGCGCCGAGCGCATTGCATCGCGCACCGGCAGCGTCAGTTCGAACCAGGTGCCGCAGGCCGAATCGTTGTCGGTCTCATCGCCACCGGAAAAGGTGCGCGCCTCCAGCATCATGATCGTGTGGCCGTCGTGATCATTCAGGTGCAGCTCATTGAACACGTCCTCGTCGAGCCGCATCGTCGTGAAATGAAAGCCGTGATCGTTCATTGAGCGCGCGTGTTTTGCCAGTTCCGGCTGCACGAACGTGACCGCCGGCGAGTCGAACTCCCGATCGTGCAGGCCGATGTTCAACACGCCGTCGCTGATGACGGCGTACTTGTGCTTCCAGACATCAGCGCTCAGCAGTTCGGAAAAACCGAGGGTCTTGTAGAAGTTCAGCGATTCGAGAATGTCGGGCGCGCGTACGCTGAACTCGAGAAAATGACCGATGCCGCTCACTGTGCAGCACCCATGGCGAGCGCGCGCTGCCGGGACTCGAGACGCGTCGCCTCGCTGTCGATGCCGCCTGCTGTCGTCTCCGGCCATCCGGACAGGTGTCGCAGCAGCAGCTCGGTGAGAAAGGCAACATGCGCGTCGGAATCGTTCAGCGCCGGTATGTAGTTCAGTTGCCCGCCGCCGGATGCAACGAACAGCTCGCCATTCTGAATTGCGATTTCTTCGAGGGTTTCGAGGCAGTCGGCCGCGAATCCCGGGCACACGACATCGAGCCGGCCAAGCTTGTCCGCGCCGAGCTGCTCGATGGTTTCGTCCGTGTAGGGGCGCAACCATTCGGCGCGACCGACGCGCGACTGGAATGTCAGCTGCCAGTCGTCTTTCGCCAGCTGGAGTTTCTCGGCGACGAGGCGTGCCGTCTTCTGGCACTGGCAGTGGTACGGGTCGCCGTCGAGCAAGGTCTGCTTCGGTACACCGTGAAACGAGAACAGCAGCTTGTCGCCACGTCCGTGGCGATCCCAGTAATCGCGAATGCTGTCGGCAAGAGCAGCGATGTAGCCGGATTCGTCATGATAGTGGTTGATGAAACGCAATTCGGGTACCCATCGCCGGCGCTGCAGTTCCCGGGTGACCGTATCGAATACGGACGCCGTCGTCGTGCCGGAATACTGCGGGTACATCGGCAACACGACGAGACGCCGTACGCCTTTTGCGTAAAGTTGTGCGAGCGCACCGGGGATCGACGGTTCGCCGTAGGACATACCAAGGACAACCTCGCTCTCGCCCGCCAGCCGATCACGCAGGTGTGCGGCTATCTTGCGCGTCATGGCCTCGCTGTAGAGCAGCAGCGGTGAACCATCGTCGGTCCAGATTTTCGCGTAGGCCCGTGCCGATCGGGCGGGCCGAATCCTCAGGATGACGCCATGCAGGATCAGCCACCATAACGGCCGCGGCAGCTCGATAACGCGGGGATCCCAGAGGAACTGGGCCAGATAGCGCCGCACCGCGGACGGCGTCGGCGCCGCGGGTGTGCCAAGATTGACGACAAGGATGCCGAGGGCCGCTGGCTGGCCGTGCTCGAACGGCGATGATTGGAATCTCGGCATGTCGATCTGTTGGTGCTCGTGACGGCGTAACAGTACTGGAAAGCCTGCGCGACCGCCACTCAGCACCGACATAATTCATTGCTTTCTAAGGCATTTGTGATATGGATTCGCAAAAATACGGCAGTGCCGGCAACGAACCTGCGACGACGGGCCGCACCACTAACTGGACGGTGATACGCGATGCGGCGGTATTCCAGGTCAAGCTCGTTATCGACGGTTTCCGGGACCTGGTGTTGATCCCGGCGTCGTTCGTTGCCGCGCTAATCAGCCTCTTCAGTGGCCGCGACGGCCGGCCCGGCCCCCATTTCTATCGCCTGCTCGGCGTCGGCAAGCAGAGCGAACGCTGGATCGACCTGTTCGCAGCGTATCGGAATGCGCCGGAAGAGGTCGTCGGCGACATCAGAGACAGCGAGTCGAACATCGACGACATCGTGCATCGCGTCGAGTCCTTCGTCGTCGACGAATACCGACGCGGCGGCGTGACCAAGCAGGCCAAGGACCGCATCGATGCGGCGCTGGGCGCGCTGCAGCGCGGCCGAAAGGACGACAGCTCAAAAGAATGATGCGCTGAAGATCGCGGTTTTCTGAGCTGAGTTTTATGTCAACTACACGATGTGCCGAAGCGCGACACTGATATGCTGCGACAACTTCGAGTTCGCAGGGATCAGACGATGAAACAGGCAACAGTCATTGTTGCAGCATTATTTGCGTTGACTGCATGCGGTGGCAGCAGCGACTCCGATGCCTACGGCGTGCTGTCAATTGCTATCACGGACGCGGCCGTCGAAGACGTGTCCGAGGTTTGGGTCGAGTTCAGCGGCATAACGCTCAAGCCGCAATCCGGCGACGAAATTGTTTTCGACTTCGATACGCCGAAGAGCATCAATCTTCTGGAGTTACAGAACGGCAATACCGCCGAATTGCTGCCGGCTACGCGCGTACCCGCAGGGCCGTATAACTGGATTCGCCTTGCGGTCAACGCCGAGTTCGACAATGTATTCGACTCCTATGCGCTCAGGACCGATGGCGGCCAGGTCGAGTTGCGTGTGCCGAGTGGCAGCCAGAGCGGACTGAAGCTCGTCAGCGGCGTGACCGTAACGCAGGACCAGTCGACGAATATTGTGCTCGACTGGGATCTTCGCAAAGCGCTGTCCAGTCCGCAGGGTCAGCCCGGCATGCATTTGCGGCCGGCGTTGCGCGTGACGGACATGGCCGCGTTCGGAACACTGCAGGGCAACGTTGACGTGACGTTGCTCGAAGATGCGACGTGCACGAATGATCTCGTCGAAGGCACTGGAAGCGCCGTCTACGTTTACGAGGGTGACGTTGCAGCGCCGGATGACATTGACGGCACCGCAAGTGATCCGCTGGTCACCGCGACCGTCGCGCAGGGCGATAATGACCTGTACGGATACCAGGTCAACTACCTGTCGATCGGCCAGTACACGGTGGCGCTGACCTGTCAGGCCAGCGATGACGATCCGGAAGTCGACGACGATATCGCATTTGCCGAATCAATAACCGGCGTCATGATCTTCGATGGCGAAGTGACGGTTGTCGACTTCCCCTCACCGTAGCCAGTCAGCGCTTCTCGATTGACGTCTTACCGGACGGCTTGCGCAACTACCCCACGGTCGGTGCCGCCTCCATAATCGCGGCAACACCCATGCCGCCGGCCGTGCACACCGAGATCAGACCGCGGCCGGACCCCTTCTGATTCAGCAGCTTGGCGAGCCCTGCGATGATGCGCGCGCCGGTCGCGGCGAACGGGTGTCCGATCGCGAGGCTGCCGCCCTTGACGTTCAGCCGTGACATGTCGATCGGGCCCATCGCCTGGTTGCGCCCGAGGCGCTTCTGGCAGAATTCTGCCGACTGCCAGGCCTTCAGCGTTGCAATCGTCTGGGCGGCAAACGCTTCATGGATTTCGTAAAAATCGAAATCCTGCAGCTGCAGGTCTGCCTGTTTCAGCATGTCCGACACGGCGTATGCCGGTGCCATCAATAGCCCCTCATCATCGATGTAATTGACCGCCGCCACTTTCGCAAACGTCAGGTAGGCAAGGATCGGCAGGTTTTTCTTGCGCGCCCAGTCCTCGTTGGCGAGCAACACGGCCGCGGCGCCGTCGGTCAGCGGTGTACTGTTGCCGGCCGTCATCGTCCCTTCGCCACTTTTATCGAACGTTGGTTTGAGCTTAGCCAGCTTGTCGAGCGACGTATCGCGCCGAATATTGTTGTCTTCCTCGGCATCGTTGAACGGTACGACGAGATCGTCATAGAAACCCTCGTCATAGGCTGCCGCCGCTTTCTGGTGACTCGACAGGGCGAGATGGTCCTGGTGCTCGCGCTTGACGTCCCACTTCTTGGCCGTGATCTCGGTGCTTTCACCCATCGTCAATCCCGTGCGCGGTTCTGTCATACCGGGCAAGTGTGGCCCGAGATGGCTGGGTCGCAAGCGCAACCAGGGCTTGATGCGATCGCCGAAAGAGCGTGCGCTGTAGGCGTCGAGCAGGATGCGGCGAAACGCATCCTTGAAGACGATCGGCACGTCGCTCGCGGAATCAGTGCCGCCTGCGATACCGGAATCGATCTGACCCAGTGCGATCTTGTTGGCAATCAGGATTGCGGCTTCGACGCTGGTGCCGCAGGCGCGCTGCACGTCGACACCCGGCGTCAGTATCGAGAGGCCGGAGTCAATCAGCGACTCGCGCGCCAGCGCGGCATCGCGCGAATGCTTGATGACGGCGCCGAGTGCGACCTCGCCGAGCTTCTGTGTCTTCAGGTCGTACTTGTTGACGACCGCATTCAGCGCTGCGGTCATCATTTCCTGGTTGGAACATTTTTTATAGACGGAATGCGAGCGGCAGAACGGGATCCTGGAGCCCCCGACCACGGCAACCCTTATTGAACGACCATCGTGCAGCATTTATGTCTCCGGCAAGCGGTAATCAGGACATCGGCACAGAACTCTACACGAAAGGACGATAGCGATATACCGCACGACGCGGTTGACAAGTGTCTGTCAACGGCACGCAAAGCTGTGTTCTACCGCTGTACGTGACATCATGCGCCAGCGTACGAACAACAAGAAACCCGATCGTGTCAGCTGCGGACCTGAAGCCTTCATGGACCAACGAAACCGGACGCCTGCTGCGCCTGGCCGGTCCGCTGATCGTCAATAACCTGTCGCTGTCGGGCATGCAGTTTGCCGACACCGTTATGTCGGGACGCATAAGCGCGGAGACGCTTGCCGCCGTTGCTGTCGGTGGCGGCGTCTGGTTGTTCGTCTTCACGATCGGGCTGGGTCTGATGATGGCGATTTCGCCGATTGCGGCCCGCCACCACGGTGCCGGCGAGCCTGGGATGATCGGGCGCTACACGCGCCAGGGCATCTACCTTGGCGTGGCGCTCGCCATTCCGATCATGATAGCGGCACAAACGATTGTGCAGCCGCTCTTGGAGCTGATCGGTATCGATGCCGGGTTTCGCCACCTTACTGTCGGTTATACGCAGGCGATCACCTGGGGTGCGCCCGGTATTTTCGTGTTTCTCGCGCTGCGATTCACGACCGAGGGCGTCGGTCTGACCAAGCCAATTATGTACACGTCGATTTTTGCGCTCGCGTGCAATGCCTTTTTGAACTGGGTGCTGATGTACGGCAATCTCGGTTTCCCGGCGATGGGCGCCGTCGGTTGCGGCTACGCGAGCGCAATCACCATGTGGCTCATTGCGCTGATTCTGATTGTTTACATGCTGACGCACAGCAACTACAAACAGATGGGTATCTTCGCGCAGATAGCGCCGCCACGCATCCACGTGCTGCGCGAGATTGTCACGCTCGGCGCGCCAATCGCGGTAACGGTGACCGCCGAAGTTGGCCTGTTCAACGCCGTTGCGATCCTGATGGGCACGCGAGGTGCCGACATCACCGCCGCACACCAGATCGCGATCAATTTTGCGGCGACCATGTTCATGGTGCCGCTGGCACTCAGTTCCGCAATCACGGTGCGCGTGAGCCATGAGCTCGGCGCCCGGCGCCCGGCACGAGCGCGATACGCCGGCGGTTTCGGTATCGCCGTCTGTGGCGTCTTTATGACGATGTCGGCACTCATCCTGCTGATAGGGCGAGACGCGATCGTCAGTCTCTACACCAGCGACCCGAAAGTCACGAGCATCGCGATCAGCCTGCTGCTGATGGCGGCAATCTTCCAGATTGCCGACGGCGTGCAAATAGGCGCCGCAGGCGCCCTGCGAGGCTACAAGGACACCCGCGTACCGATGGTCATCAACACCTTCGCGTTCTGGGTACTGGCATTCCCACTCGCGTTCCTCGCCGCTGTAACCTACAAGCTGCCACCAAACTACATCTGGGGCGGCTTCGTCATCGGACTAGGCGCCGCGGCGATACTCCTGACATGGCGCTACACGAGGGTATCCAGGCGCGCCGGGGACGGTTGACCGGATTCAAAATTGATCGCGTGTTTTTCCGCGCGCCGCAGGCAACGATCCTGCTGCGTTCGAAACCCCACTCACTCCGCAGGACCATTGCCTGCACCGCGCTGCTTTGGGGGTGAACTTCGAATCCGGTCAGCCGTCCCCGGACTCAAGATTCTCCCTGTCCGAAGTCAGGCGCATCGCCGGCGAGGTATTCATCTTCCTCTGGAGTGTTTTTTCTGCCCAGCAACTTGTTGCGGTGCGGAAAGCGGCCGAACTGCTCGATGATGTCGCGGTGAAGTTCGGCGAAGTGCGCAATTGTGCGGAAGGTTTCGCGATGGGTCGGTGAAACCGCCTCGGCGAGCTTGTTATAGAGCTCAACCGACTTTGCCTGCACCTTGCGTGACTCCGCGTGCTGTAGCGGCATGTAGAAGAAGACGCGTTCGATGGCGGACAGGCCCCGGTCCTTTTTCGCCATCGCGCCCTCGACGCACAGCTTCAATGCGGCTCTGTCCTTTGCGAATGCGTTGGCTGTATTGCGGTAGATATTGCGCCGGAACTGGTCGAGCAACAGGATCAGCGCCAGTCGTCCGCGCGGCTCGTGCGACCAGTGGTCGAGCCCGCCCTCGGAAGCGGCCTCGACATCGTCGGCGAATTCTTTCTTGATTTCGTGATCGAACACGGGGTCTTCCCCGAACCAGATGTCCATGCGCCGATCGATTTGCGGCGCCGACAACTCGGCCTCCTTGAACCAAAAGCCCAGGACTGCTTCGATACGAATCTGATCGTCGTCGGTAATGGTCGCGTCGACAGCGTCGCTCAAAAGTTTTACTGGCATCGTGCGTATCCTGCCGGAACAGTGGCGAAAGGACGGCCCGGGCCCGGGCCTGTGTCAAAAAGTGCGACCCGGATCACGAATCTGGGCAGGTTCGACCGTATTTCGCCCTCAATGACAGTAGACTTTAGCAGATGATGGCTTTGGTCACCCGAATTGCGTCACGTTCGTTGCCGGGCGCGGTAGCGGTGATGCTGACCGGCTGCGGCGCGGGACAGGCGGGCCCGGAGGTCGCGCTCAGGGAATGGGTCGACGAGGTACACGCAGCTGCCGAGGTCAAGGATCGTGGTGCAATTCTCGAGCGAATCTCGCCGGCCTATGCCGACGCGCGCGGCAACAGCCGGGATGACATCGCGAACCTGCTGCGCCTGTATTTCCTGCGGGCGAACCGGGTCGAATTCGTTCCCGTGATAGACAGTATCCACGTCACGGCCGAGACGGTGGCCGACCTCGTCCTGACGGTCGGCATGGCGGGCACGGATCACGGGCGCTTCGCACTGCGCGCTGACGCCTACCGTTTCGAACTCGAACTCGAGTACGTCGACGGCGAATGGCAACTGTTTTCTGCGCGCTGGGCAGAGCTGGGCCAGTCGCCTCGATAGGGGAAGTCGATGACACATGTTCGCGGGTTAATCGTCGTTTCATTTATGGGTGCTGTGCTGTTGACCGGCTGTGCGTCGATGGGACAGCTTGTCAGCGCACCGGATGTTCGACTGCGCCAGGTGCAGGTCGAGAGCATCGACGTCTCCGGGCAGAGTTTCCTGCTGTCGTTCGACGTGACGAATCCGAATCCGTTTCCGTTACCGATCAGCACGATCAGCTATGCGGTCGTGCTCGATGGCTATCCGTTTGCGAGCGGCAACACCGACAGCGCCTTCACGGTGCCGGCTCGCGGTGACGGGGAGTTCGCGATCAGCGTCGATCTGAACCTGTTGCGCACCGCACCGGAGCTGCTGTTTATCGCCCGCGACGGGCTTCGCCGCGACATTGCCTACTCCCTGAACGGAGAGCTCGGTATCGACCTTCCCTACGCGAAGCCGGTCGCGTTCGACACCGACGGACACGTTCGGCTGCAAACGCCGGGCTATTGACCGCTTGCGGCGCCGGCCCCGGCGACTTCAGTACTGTTGACGGCGTGGCCTGACGGGCCGCAATTTTCCCCCACAGCGCGATGATCAAGGTTACGCGCGTAACCTTGGCTCTCGACACCTGCGTCGATGCGCTATGATGGCTTAAGTGATTGTCGGCACGAGAGTTTCAGCGGTAATCGTGTCGCCGCAGTGCTGCGTTTCGAGAGCGTCCCCTATACTGGATCGCTGAACTCGCCCCGTAACTCTGGCGGCAGGACATCACGGCGCCGCGTGCGCCAACTCAAACAGATACTTATTGTCGGAGCGTGCACAGGCGGCACGCTTCGCGGGAACGCATGACGGAACGATTTGCCAATCAGCGACGCGCCGCGGGTCTTTACGACCCGGCGTTCGACCGTGACAGCTGCGGCTTCGGCCTGATTGCCAATCTCGACGACCTGCCGAGCCACTGGGTTGTAGAGACCGCGATTGCGGCGCTGGCCCGGTTGACACACCGGGGCGCAGTCGCGGCGGATGGCAAGACCGGCGACGGCTGCGGCTTGCTGATCAAGTTCCCGCGGGCGTTCATGCGGCAGGTCGGCACGGAGTGCGGTTTCGAGCTCAGCGAGCGATTCGCGGCCGGCACCGTGTTCCTGAGCACGGACGAGGCACGCAGAGACAAGGCGCGCCAACAACTCGAAGCGGCGGTAACCGAAACCGGGCTCAGCGTTGCGGGATGGCGCGTCGTGCCGACGGACCCGTCCGTTTGTGGCGAGCTGGCCTTGCGGACCCTGCCTCGCATCGAACAGCTGTTCGTCAACGCGCCCGACGATATGCCACGTGGACGCTTTAATCGTCGGCTCTTCCTTGCCCGTCGTCGCGGCGAGAATCGTATCGACGATAACGATGCGTATATTGCCAGCCTGTCATCGGTGACGATCAGCTACAAGGGCATGATCATGCCGTCGGTGCTGGCGGACTTTTATCCGGACCTCAAGGATCCGCGGCTCGAATCGTCGGTGTGTCTGTTCCACCAGCGCTTTTCGACAAACACGCTGCCGGAATGGCGGCTCGCACAGCCGTTCCGCTTTCTCGCGCACAACGGCGAGATCAATACGATCCAGGGCAATCGCAACTGGGCGCAGGCACGGGCGAAGAACTTTCAGTCCGACAAGCTGGACGATATTTCCGACCTCGACCCGATCATTTCGCTGACGGGTTCCGATTCATCCAGCCTCGACAACATGCTCGAAGTCATGCGCGCCGGCGGCATGGACGTGCTGCAGGCGATGCGTATCCTGATGCCGCCGGCCTGGCAGACGGTCGACGACATCGACCCGGACGTCCGCGCATTTTATGAATTCTTCGACTGCCAGATGGAACCCTGGGACGGGCCCGCCGGCATCGTGTTGACCGACGGCCGCTACGCGGCCTGCTGCCTGGACCGCAACGGCCTGCGGCCGGCACGCTACGTCATTACGAAAGACCGGCACATCACGATCGCGTCCGAGATCGGGGTCTACGACTACAGCGAAAAGGATGTCGTCTCAAAGGGACGGCTCGGGCCCGGCGAGATGCTGGCGGTCGACCTGATCAACGGCGAGCTGCTGGACAACGACGATATCCACGACGTCCTGAAGACCCGTGCGCCGTACAAGAAGTGGCTGAAAAAAGGCGTCCGCTACCTCGATTCGGAACTCGTCGACACGCACATGGCGGCGGAACCGATGGACGAGTCGACACTCGCGACGTACCAGAAGATGTTCAACCTGACGCGCGAGGAAATGACCGACATCGTCGCGGTACTGGCGAAGGCGGAGCAGGAAGCGGTCGGTTCGATGGGCGACGACACGCCGATGGCGGTGCTGTCGTCGAAAGTGCGCTCGCCGTTCGATTATTTCCGGCAGCAGTTCGCGCAGGTGACGAACCCGCCGATCGACAGCTTGCGCGAGCGCATCGTCATGTCGCTGCAGACGAATATCGGCAAGGAATCGAGCCTGTTCGACATCGGTCCGCAGCATGCCGAGCAAGTCATCATGAACTCGCCGGTGTTGTCGCAACGAAAACTGCGGCAGCTGCTTGGCCCAGGCCTGCACGAACACAATCACGCATTCATCGACCTGAACGTCGACAAAGCACTGACGCTGCCCGCAGCGCTCGACCAGATTTGCAGCGAGGCCGAGGCCGCTGTGCGCTCGGGCAAGCTACTGATCATGCTCAGCGATCGCTACATCGATAAGGAGAAGCTGCCGGTACATGCGCTGCTCGCGACCGGTGCCGTACACCATCACCTCGTCAAGCTCGGCATTCGGTGCGACGCGAACATCATTGTCGAAACCGGCGTCGCGCGTGATTCGCACCACATCGCCTGCCTCATCGGCTACGGCGCCACGGCGGTCTATCCGTACCTCGTTTACCAGTCGCTGCATGACGTCGCGCGGCGCGGCAACATCGACAAACAACAGCAGCTCGGCCGCAGCTATCGACGCGGCATCCGCAAGGGGCTGTTCAAGATCATGTCGAAGATGGGGATTTCGTCGATCTCGAGCTACCGCGGCGCGCAGTTGTTCGAAATTGTCGGCCTGCACGACGAGGTTGTCGAACGCTGCTTCGCCGGCACGACGTCACGCATCCAGGGCGCGAACTTCGAAGACCTGAATTCCGACCAGCAGGCGCTGGCAAAGATTGCCTGGGAGCCGCGTGAGCCGGTGCCGCAGGGCGGGCTGCTGAAGTACGTACATGGCGGCGAGTACCATTGCTACAACCCGGATGTCGTCACGACGCTGCAGGCGGCCGTGCGTTCCGGCGACTACGAGCGATATCTCGATTACGCGCGGCTCGTCAACGAGCGACCGGTCGCGACGCTCCGAGACCTGATGAAAATCAAGCCGCACGGCGAACCGGTACCGATTGACGAAGTCGAGCCGGTCGACAGCATCCTGCCGCGTTTCGACAGTGCGGGCATGTCGCTGGGCGCGCTGTCGCCGGAGGCGCACGAAGCGCTGGCGATCGCGATGAACCGCATCGGTGCGCGCTCCAATTCCGGCGAAGGCGGCGAGGACCCGGCGCGCTACGGCAACGAGCGTACGTCGAAGATTAAGCAGGTCGCATCGGGGCGATTCGGCGTGACGGCCGAGTACCTGATTAACGCCGAGGTCATACAGATCAAGATTGCGCAGGGCGCGAAGCCCGGTGAGGGCGGCCAGCTGCCGGGCCACAAGGTCAACGACCTGATCGCACGCCTGCGGTACGCGAAGCCCGGCGTCGGCCTGATTTCGCCGCCGCCGCACCACGATATCTATTCCATCGAGGATCTCGCGCAGCTGATCTTCGATCTGAAGCAGGTAAATCCGGAGGCGCTGGTGTCGGTCAAGCTCGTTGCCGAGCCGGGCGTCGGCACGATTGCCGCGGGTGTCGTCAAGGCCTATGCGGACCTGATCACGATTTCCGGTTACGACGGTGGTACCGGTGCAAGCCCCTTAAGTTCGGTGAAATATGCCGGCAGCCCATGGGAGCTCGGGCTTTCGGAAACGCACCAGGTGCTGCGCGCGAACGACATGCGACACAGGGTAAGGCTGCAGACGGACGGCGGGCTGAAGACCGGCCTCGACGTCGTCAAGGCCGCGATGCTCGGCGCGGAGAGTTTCGGTTTCGGCACGGCGCCGATGGTCGCGCTCGGCTGCAAGTACCTGCGCATTTGCCATCTGAACAACTGCGCGACCGGCGTCGCGACGCAGAACAACGTGCTGCGCAGCGAATATTTCATCGGTCTTCCGGAAATGGTCATCAACTTTTTCCGTTTCGTCGCCGAGGAAGTGCGCACGCTGATGGCGGAGATCGGCGTACGTTCGATCGAGGAACTGATCGGGCGCGTCGACCTGCTGGAACTGACCGAAGGCTCGACACCGCGGCAGGCGCGGCTCGACCTGACGCCGATCGTGTCCGACAACGGCTTGGCGGCGACGGCGCCGCAGTTCTGCACCGACATTCGCAACGAACCCTTTGACAAGGGCGAACTTGCCGAAGCGATGGTTGCGGCCACGATGCCGGCGATAAAGGCCAAGAAAGGCGGCAAGTATCATTTCGATATCCAGAACTTCAACCGCTCGATCGGCGCACGGCTGTCGGGCGAGATCGCGCGGCTGCATGGCAACCATGGCATGCACGATGCCCCGATCGACATCCTGCTGACCGGGACCGCGGGGCAAAGTTTCGGCGCCTGGAACGTGTCGGGCCTGAACCTGGATTTGATCGGCGACGCCAATGACTACGTCGGCAAGGGCATGGCGGGCGGGCGCATTGTCATCCGGCCGCCGGCGGACGCCGATTACGAGGCGCGCGAGACGTCGATCATTGGCAACACCTGTCTCTATGGCGCGACCGGCGGCCAGCTGTACGCCGCGGGCCAGGCCGGCGAACGTTTTGCCGTCAGGAATTCCGGTGCAAGCGCCGTCATCGAGGGGGCCGGCGACCACTGTTGCGAGTACATGACCGACGGAGTCGTTGTCGTGCTTGGACAGAGCGGCGTCAATTTCGGCGCCGGCATGACGGGCGGCTTCGCTTACGTCCTCGATATCGATCGCGACTTCGTCGATCGCTATAACCACGAACTCGTCGATATCCACCGCATCAATGCCGAAAGTATGGAAGCACACGTGCATCATTTACGGACACTCATCACCGAGCACGTCGAGCTGACCGGCAGTGCCTGGGGCACGGCAATACTCGAGGATTACCGCGTGTTCCTGCCGAAGTTCTGGCTCATCAAGCCGAAAGCGGCGGAGCTCGGCTCGCTGATCGAATCCTTGCGACGGGCGGCCTGATCGCGATGGCAAAACATCCGATGCAGTTTATCGAAGTGCCGCGCCGCGACCCGGAAAAACAGCCGGCTGACCTGCGCGTCAAGCATTTCGGGGAGATCTACGGCGACTACGACGGCGCCGATGCGGCGCA
>JBFIQH010000041.1:0-17550 GCA_041609735.1 Woeseiaceae bacterium
CTCGGTGTTCTCCGGTGAGACACTGGATGGTTTCGCGCCCGGCTACGGCGACGAACGGCCGGTCTTCGTCGTCGGCATGCCGCGTTCCGGCACGACGCTGGTCGAGCGCATGCTGTCGTGTCACAGCCAGCTGGTCTCGATTGGAGAATTTACCGAGTTCCCACGTCTTTACAGCATAAGGCTCAGTGAGCAGTTTTCCCGTGACTCGAGCCGGACACCGTCTGAAGCGTCACTGGATATCGATTTCGCGGAGCTCGGACACGGATACTGCCGCGCCGCGCGGGACCTGGCGGGAGATGCGCCGGGATTCGTGGACAAGCTGCCCTACAATTTCCTGTATTGCGGCTACATCCTCGCGGCGCTTCCGAATGCGAGGATCATTCATCTCAGCCGGGATCCGCTCGATACCTGCTACGCCGTCTACAAGACGCTGTTCTACGGCGCCTACAGTTTTTCTTACGATCTCGACGAACTCGCGGACTACTACATCAGCTACCATCGACACATGGCGCACTGGCGTGCCGTCCTGCCGGGCAGGATCCTGGATGTCTCCTACGAGGCCCTCGCGCACGAGCCGGAGCCAGAGCTGCGCCGCATCATTGACTGGTGCGGATTGCCCTGGGAAGCAGCCGTGCTCGATTTCCATCAACGGGATGAACCGTCGATGACGGCCAGCGCCATGCAGGTTCGCCGGCCCGTCTACACCGATTCGATCGGATCGTGGCGCCGCGCAGAGGCCCGACTTGCGGGGCTCAAAGCCCGCCTAGAAGCGGCCGGTATCGTCTAAGACCCGGCTCAAAAAACCTGCTGCAGCCACGCCTGGTTCGCGGCCAGCAGCTCGCAGATCATTTCCCGCTCGGCACCGCTCAGCAGCGGATTCCAGATGTCGAAAATCAGAATGACGCGCGTCTCGTCGGCGTCGTTCCAGGCCTCGTGCTCGATCGTATCGTCGAACGCCCAGGCTTTTCCGATGTGCCACTCGCGGCGATCGTTGCCTACCCGGAAACCCGCCGGCCCCGGCAGTATCAGCGGCAGGTGTACGACTAGCCTGGCATTGGTCGAGCCGGTGTGGGGCGGGATGCGGGTGTGTGGCGCCAGCGCCGAGAACAGCGCGGTCGGCGCGAAGCCGGGCTGATCGGCCAGCGGAAGCTGCTCGAGGACCGCCGCAGTGTGCGGGCAGCGGGCGATGGCCGACTCCTGTCGCTGGCCGTCCTTCCATAGCCACAGCGAGCTCCAGCGATCGGAATGATTCAGTTCCCTGAACTGGTTCTCCGGCGTGCCTGGTTCGTAATCGACGTACGGCGCGAATCCCGGCAGGCCCTCGTCCAGCAGCACCGACAGCTCGTCGCGAATCGCCTCGGTTTCCGCCTCGAGTCGATCCATCCACGGAAAGTGTTCGCGGTCGAAGAACGGGATGGCCGGCAGCCGCGGCACGTGCATCTGTACCGGTTCGGCGTTGTACGCTTTTGCCGTCCCGGCCATGATATCGGCGCACTCGTCGACGCGCTCCAGGCGCTCCTCGGCAAACTTCGCCCGCAGTTCGCCGAGCCGTTCGCGAAGGTACGAGGCCTTCTCCCGGGCATCCTCGTCGACGAGCTGCCGGGCACGCCGTATCGGTTCCTCGAACGCGGCGGGCGTGTTCTCTGGACGCGGCGCGATGCGCAGCGCGTTCCTGTAAACCTCTGCGGCCAGACGACGCTTGTCCATCTGTTCCAGCACCGAACCTTTCGACAGCAGGGCGAGGAAGAAATAGGGGTCGGCTGCCAGCGCGGCATCCAGTGCGGAGATCGCCGCGCCGAGATTGCCCTGCAGTCGCAGCGCCAGTGCCTTGTCCACCTTCAACTGCGCGTCGGCAGGGTTCTGCTGCTCCAGCTCATCCAGTATGGCCAATGCACGCCCGGCGTCTCCGCGCCGGAGCTCGGCCATTGCGGCGGCCCGGCGCTGTTGCAACGGTGAACCGGCTTTGTCCGTCATCTTGTGTCGTTCACCGGCAGAGGGTCCGGGCGGGTTGGAATGGCCGGTATTGTGCAGTAGCGTGTCTGAAGCGTCCAGACCGACCCGTCAGGCAGGGATCGGGTGCGCCCCCGGGCGAGCGCGCAGGCCAAACTCGTTTACGGGGCGCTGTCGTTGCCCTGTGCGCCGCGTTGCTGTACCTCCTTCAGCAGGTCCTGTGCGGCCTGCTTCTTCGCGTCGATCTGGCTTTGTCGCTGGCAGATCCGCTGCGCAACCCGCGTACCCGTCTGGACGACCCGCTTGCACACGAGCGGATCGGACACAGCCAGGGGCACAGGCTGGCTGCTGTCTGCGCTCGTCGCCGCTACAGCATCACCGGCGCTTTCCGGTGCAGCGGCAGTGCGGCTGGACGGTGTCGAACAGGCAGTCGTGAACAGTATCGCGCTGCACACGACGAATCGACTTCTGGACAACATGACGAACTCCCTGTTTCTTGGTTTAGTTTTGTAACCGGCCAGCGGCCCGCCTACGGCTCGGTGCCTTCGTCCTGCTTGTTTACAGGCCGGTCATCAATTTCGACGAGCGGAACGACCGGATCGACGGCATCGCGGTAGAGGATGCGAGCGGCTTTCAGTGTCGGAGCACCGGGTTTAATGGATTCTGCCCTGACGAGATCCTGATTCGCTTTCTCGTACTGCTCCGTCAGGATGTATATCAGGGCGCGATTATTGTAGGCACGCCAGGCCATGTCGTCTCGAGCAAGCAGCAGTTCACAATACTTGAGCGCTTCATCCAGCTGTTTCAGTACCGTGTAGCCGGAACACAGGTTGGACAGCCCCGCTTCCTCTTCGCGTATATCCCGAGCGTTCAGCAAGCCACGCAAGGTTTGCTCGATACCTTCTTCAGTGCGACCCGCCAGTAGCATTTGCGCGCCCCGGTAAAGATCCAGGTTCTTGGGACCGATGACCATCGCAGGGACCTGTTCGGAAAGTCGCCTGTCCTGGGCCCAGCCCGTCGACGCGAGCAAAATGGCAATCGCCAAAAAGCTGATTCTGGTCATGCTCGTTCCCCCCTCCAAATGCCGCGATCGCGCTATTGAACACAATACGGCGGACGATCGAACCCTGTCTCCTTCAGACATGATGCCATGGCCATAGTTCAACCTGAACGCTACGGTACGCGCGGTTTCCGGGGGTCCGAGACCGGCAGCCGACCTCGTCGTATTAGCCGTCGCTGACGGCGGTGCCGTCAAACCCGCTTTGCGACACCATCACCTTGACGTCGGCGCCGTCCGTCAGGCCCTCGGCACCGCGTATCGCCACGCGGTCGCCCTCTGACAGCGATCCGCGTACTGCGATCAGGTCACCGGATTCGTCGCCGAGTTCGACCGGTATCTGCTCGGCCTTGTTTTCATCGTTGATGCGAAACACGTAAGAGCCGTTCGCACGCAATACGAGCGCATCGCGCGGTACCGTCAGCGCAAGTTCCCGGGCTCGGATCGGGATCGCGACGCTGACGAGCTGACCGACCGTCCAGTCCGAGATGGCGCCCGGCGGCAGGTCGATGCGCGCCTCGAACGTCTGCGACCGAATGTCACCGGTTGGAACGAGCGAACGTATCGTGCCGGAGTGTCTCGCCGATGTCGCGAAGATATCGAGGGGCTGCCCGACGACGGTTCGCTGCAAATGCTTCAGCGGGACGAACGCCCGGACTTCAAGATTTTCGACGTCGGTCATCTGCCCGAGCACTTCGCCGCGCGCGACTTCCTCGCCAGCCCGCCGCAGCCGGCTGATCACGACACCGGTAAACGGCGCTCGTATGTCGGCGCGACGAATCTGGTCGTCGATCTGCCGGATGCGCACCTTCGTGATGTTGGCGTCGCTGACCGCGAGATCGCGGTTTGCCTCGGTCTGCTCGAGCTCGAACTCGGACACGAGATTTTCGGCCGACAACTCACGCTGCCGGCGCAGCTGACTCGACAGCTGCCGGATATTGATCTCGGCGCGCTCGAGCAGCGCTTCCTGCTCGGCGCGCTGCAGCCTGAGCGGCTGCTTGTCGATGCTGGCGATCGGTTCACCTTGGGCGACGACAGTGCCGGGCTCGGCAACCATGACGAGCTGTCCCGCAATGCTGGCCGTGATCTGCATCTCGTTGCGGCTGTAAATTGTGCCCGGCACCGCTACTGTCGGTGCCAGCTCCGTGCGGGAAACTTCCGCGACGCGTACGACCCGCGCCGGCGGCTGCTGTGCAAACGCCGGGATCGACAGCAGCAGCAGAATGGCCGCAAGAACTCGTTGCTCAGGCATCGGCAGTTACTCCACTGACCTTTGGTGACGGCCCACGCCGTAACACGCGGGACCATTCGATGGGCGGGAGCCGCAGTATGCTCGGCATCAGGATCAGCGTGAAGATAGCGCTGACGAACATCCCGCCGATAATCACCGTCGCCAGGCCACGATAGATCTGCGATCCGGTACCGGGGACAACCATCAGCGGCAGCATGCCGAAGATACTCGTTAACGTGCTCATGTAGATCGGACGCGCCCGCACGCGCACGGCATCGGCAACCGCAGCCGCGCGCTCAAGTCCATTATCGAGGCCCTTGCGCGTCTGCATGACGAGCAGAATCGCGTTGTTAACGACGAGACCGAGCAGGATCAGGAAGCCGATCATCGTCAAGAGGTCCATCGCCTGGATCGTGACGAGGTTCAAAAGCCGCAATGCCGCGACGCCGCCCGCGACCGCCAGCGGCATCGACAGCATGACGATGAACGCGTCGCGCGCCGAGCGGAACATTGCGGCGAGAATCAGGAACAGAACGATTGCCGCCGTCAGCAGGTTCCAGCCCATCGTCGCAAATGCCTGCTCCAGGCGATCGGCGGTACCGCGGTACTGCAGCGACATGTCGTCCGGCATCATCGCCCGCAGCTGGCCGTCGACGACCTCGTGCAGCGTGCCCAGGGCTTCCTGAACGGTCATGTCATCCGGTGGCGTGACGCTCAGCGTCAGCGTCCGCTGGCCGTTGACGCGCAGCAGCTGGGTCGGGCCGACAGTCCTGCGAATGTCGGTGAGTTCGCCGATCGTCTGCAGTCCGGCCAGCGGCGTCGCAATCGGCGTCGACGCCAGCTCGTTGGGTGACGTCCACGTCGGGCCTTTCAGAATCATGTCCATGCGGTCGTTGCCGTCGAAGTACTCGCCGACAAACGTGCCACTGGTAACGGCCCGGACGACCGTTGCCACCGAAGCCCGATCCAGACCGGCGGCGGTGATGCGACGGTCGTTCGGAACCAGCTGCAGTTCCGGTTCGGCGATCGACAGGCCCGGTATCGGGCGAACCATCGCTCCCGGCAGGGCTTCGTTGATGATTGGCATCGCTTGCTTCGCAATTTCCGACAATGCGTCGATATTCGGACCCTGCAGGTCGACGTTGATGGCGCGGCCGCCGTCGAAACCGAAATTCAGCAATGACGAGCGCTGCACGAATGCCGAGGTGTCCGGCAGGTCGACCAGCACCTCGTTTCGTACGATCTCGATCATCTCCTCGATGCGGTCCGGGTCCAGCGGGTAGATGAACAATGCGTTGAAAGCGCCGAACGCCGACAGGTTGTAGCCGCGAATGTACGGCTGTTGCTCGTGCTCCATGTAAGGGCGCAGCCGCTCGACGATTGTCCCGGCAATCTCTTCGCGGACCATCTCGATCGTGCCGCCCGGCGGCATATTGAAGAACGCGTTCATCGAGTCCGACGGTGCCTGCGGCAGCAGGTTCGCCTGCGGCATCAGCAGGACCACGGCGAGTATCGAGCCGCCCAGGATCGCGACCGTCCAGGATCGACAGCGGGCCGCCGTGCGTGTCTGGTGCATGACGACGTCCGTGATCTTCGTCCACCAGTGCTCACAGGGATCGTTGGACTCGTTGCGGAGCATGAACGACGCGGCAACCGGCAGCACCGTGATCGCGATAAAGAACGATGCCGACACGGCGACGGCGATCGTTAACGCGAGGTCCTGGAACAGCTGCCCCTCCATGCCGTCCATGAACAGCACCGGTACAAAAATAGCGACGCTCGTAACCGTGGACGCGAACAGCGCGCCGGTAATCTGCCTCGTACCCTGTGCGACAGCGTCTTTCAGCTGCATGCCTTTTTGGCGGCAACTGACGATGCTTTCGAGCGTCACGATCGCCGCATCCATGACCAGGCCGACCGCGAACGCGAGACCGGCCAGCGAAATGACGTTCAGCGACTTGTCGAACAGCCGCAGTGCCACAAAGGCGACGAGCAGGGACAGCGGTACCGTCGCCGTCACGAGGAACGTGGCCCGGCGGCTGCGCATCAGGAAGTACAGGACGCCGATCGCGAGCACAAGGCCGATACCGAGGTTGCCGCGCACGAGCGCGATCGCGCGACGAATATGCACCGAGGCGTCGAAGCTGAGATCGATCTCCAGCCCGGCCTCCTTCAGCGGACCCTCATTCAGCTCCCGGATGACCGCGTTGACGCCATCGAGTATCTCGACCGTGTTCGATTCGTAGTCCCGCTGCACGGTGATGTAGTAGGCCGGGTAGCCGTTGCGCAGCGTGAAGCCGTCCTGCTTGCGCGGCACGATATCGACGTCGGCGACTTCACTGAGGTAAATCGGCCGTTCGTCGCTCCAGCCGACGATCAGCTGGTTCAGCTCGTCCGGCTCGAACTGGCCGACGAAGCGCACCGTGTACTGGCGGCGGCCGACGTCGGCGAAACCGCCTGACGTATCGGACGCCCGGGAGACGGTCGCGATGATGTCCTGGATCTGCACGCCGAGCGCGGCGGCGCGGTAGGCGTCGAACGTGATATGCAGCTCGCGCGGTTGTTCACCGGCGAGATCGACACGCGATACGCCGGGAATGCGCGCAAGGCGCGGCTGCACTTCGTCCTCGATAAGTTTCTGGTAGCTCGCGAGCTCGGTATTCGGATTGCCCGGCAACACGCGCACCAGCAAAGAAGCGGCCCCGGGCGTCTGCTGTCCGCCGCCGGCGGAAACCTGCGGCTCGATGGCATCGCCGGGGCGTGGCGGCGCCTGCGTCAGGTTGTTGATGACGTCGAGCTTCGCCTCCTGGATGTCCGTGCCGACGGCGAAAGTCAGGTTGACCCAGCCGGTGCCGCGTCCGATCCAGGAATTGATGTCCGTCAGCCCTGGCGTGTTCTTCAACACGTTTTCCTGCGGCTCGACGATGTTCGCTTCCATTTCTTCCGGCGCCGCGGCACGCCAGAAATTGGCGATCGAGACCTGCGGTTCCTCGATGGTTGGCAACAGCTGAATCGGCAACGACTGAACAGAGGTCAGGCCGAACAGCGCAACGAGTGCCACGGCGACGGCAACCGACGGCCAGTGCCGAGTACTCAGGTCAGTTAGACTCATTATTATCCCGCCCCCCGGCGTCCCCGTTGAGAATGTGACCACATGGCGGGGGGCGAGTTCAGGCACGTTGCCTCGCCGTTGCGACGAAACGGTCTTCAGAGTCGACGAAGCGACGCGACGCTGAATCCCCCGACATGCAGCTGTTCTTATTGGATGCGTGACGGCTGCAAAACGTTACAGCCGCGCCGGTTCATTTATCTGGACTCAATCTAATCGTCGGGAATCGGTTCGCCGAGCACAAGCGCGCGCACGAACTTGACCGGCGGCGAGCCGAAGGACAACACCGCATCGTGATAGCGGCGCAACGAGAACTTATCGCCCCACGCGGCCTCGACGGCACGGCGCATTTCCATGTGCTCCTGGAAGCCGACGAAGTAGGTCGACAGCTGCGCCGACGTCAACTGGGCACGAACCCACTTGCCGGCGGCCTCGCGTTCTTCCTGGAAGCCGCCCTCGATCATCAGCTTCATCGCCTGTTCTTCCGACATGCCGTCCACGTGGATCGCGGAATCGATGATCGCGTTCGTGATGCCGCGGAGGTACCACTTCAGGTTGATCAGCCGCATCAGGGGATCGTTGTCGAGATAGCCCGCTTCGACCATGACGCGTTCTGCGTAGACGGCCCAGCCTTCCACGAACGGACCCGACCAGAACACGCTGCGCAGCGCGGACGGATAGCGGTTGCTCAATGCGATCTGCAGGTAATGGCCCGGTACGCCCTCGTGCAGCGTCAGGCTCTGGATCGAGTACAGGTTGTACTCGCGCAGGAACGAACGGATCTGCTCCTCGGTCCAGTCTTCCGGCAGCGGCGCGACGGCATAAAACGCGCTTTGTTCCTTGTCGAGCGGGCCGGGCGGATCGAGGTACGCGACCGAAACGCCACGCTGGAACTCCGGCATGATGATGATTTCAACCGGCTCGTCGGGCATCGTGACGATATTGTGTTCGACGACGAAGTCAGTGGCCTGCTGAAGCTGCTGTTTGGCGATATCGACGATGCCGTCGGCCGGTGGCAGGCGCTGGTAGGCTTTCTCGAGCGCGGCGCGAATAATCGCCTGCTTGTAGCTGACGTCCGGCGTGTCGGGAAACGTCGTGTAGGGATGGTCTTGCGCGTAGATCTCTCTTGCGATTTCGTACATCTGCTGACGGACCGCGTCGTATTCGCTTTCGGCACGGGCACGCAGTGCCTGGCGCGACATCGGTGAGTTCAGCGCATAGCTGAGCTTGACGTCGTAAAGGGACGCACCAATGCGGAAGTCACCGGTGGCGCGCGGCAGCAGTTCCTCCTCGAGCCAGGTCTGGTGTTCGGCGATCGCATCTTTCGCCGTCTCGATGGCGGCCAGCAGCCGCTCCCGTTCGGCACTGCCGAGCGTGTCGATGTCCGGCAACACCATCGATTCGATAATCGACACGATGCCGGCGTTCTGTGCAATCGCGGTTTCGGCGTGCACCTTCGGCACGCGTGCGGGCTCGAGCGATTCGCGGGCCTGCCGGAAAAAGCGCGGCATTTGTTCGAGTCGAGACGCAACGTTCAGGAGCCTCGATTCCACCGGCGCGAAGTCGCGCGCAACGAGGCCGTAAATTGCGTTGCCGGCGATGTTGATGGTCGCGAGCGGATTCCACGCCCATTCCTGCAGGACGTTCAGGGACCAAAGAGACGATTCGATTTGATGCTCGAGCAGCTCCGCGTCGACCTGGTTAGCGCGCGACAGCTCGGACCGGTCAATGACGGCGAGCGCGTCCTGGTACTCCCTGTACAGCTGCCCGGTTTTCTTGCGCGCCGCTGCGTCAACGTGGTCGAGCTCGTCGTCTGCGCTGTGATCCCCGATCTGGGTCGCGGCGACGGGCGAAAAGTTCGTCAGGTCACTGAGGTATTCGTGAGCCAGGTTTTCGAACGCGCGATCCGCCGCCGATTGTGCCGCGGCGGCCGGCGAAAACACCGCTAGAACAAGCGCAATATACGTTGCGATTCGCTGCATCGATGCTACCCGCGGCCTGGAATGAGACCATCGACGATAGCATGGTGATGCGGCCGGGGCAGCAGTAATATGCGCCGATGGACCCCCTGTTAACGAAGCGCCGCTGGCGCCGCGCCGCCGGCGTTCCGCTTGCGGTACTCGTGCTGATGCTGGCGAGTGCCGCGGCAACGCCCGGCGAAGTGAAAAGCCGTTGGCCGCGCACCGTGCTCGAGCTCCCCGACAGCGTGCCGTCCGTGTTCATTGCAGAGACCGGCGTTCCGCGGATACGGCGCTTTGATCGCACGCCGACAGGCGTCGTTACCGGCCACGAGTCTTACATGTCGATCGGCGAAAACGGCGCAGGGAAGTTGCGCGCATGGGACAGGAAGACACCGCTCGGCATTTACTTCGCCGTAGATCAGCTCGACACGTCGCGCCTGCACGACAAGTACGGCGTCATGGCGTTTCCGCTCGACTACCCGAACACGCTCGACCGGTTGCGGGGGCACACCGGTTACGGCATCTGGGTACACGGCGTGCAGCCGGACGGTGGCAGGCGGCCACCGCGTGATACCGACGGTTGTCTTGCGCTGCCCAATGAAGACCTCGCCCAGGTGGCGACCTCGTTCGTGCCAAACCGGACACCGGTGATCGTGACGCCGGCCATGTCCTGGCGCGAAGACGACGAACGACAGGCGCTGGTGCGAAAAATCAGGCGCTCGCTGGGAGAGTGGGAAAGGTCACAGGAATCGGGGAATACAAATCGCTACCTGGCCCTGTACGCCGCGGATTTCGAATACCGTGGCCTTAACCGCGACGAATGGGCGGCGCTGCGCAGCAAGGTACTCGCGCGACACGCGAACATCGACATCGACGACCTGCTACTGCTCGCCGACCCGATAGACGAGGGCCTCTACCTCGCACGTTTCCGCCACGCTGTGACGACAGACGACCAGACGATGGTGACGACGAAGAGGCTCTACTGGCAGGAACAAGACGACGGCACGCTGAAGATCATCGCCGAAGACAACGGCTAATAATTCGGCGGCACGATATTGATCGGCATTGTGCCTGGTGAACTACGGTGAATTACGCGCCAGGGCAGGCGGGTGACGTGCACAGGTGTTGCGATCGAGTGGGGTTCCGAGTGAGCGGCACCTGTGCACGTCGCCCGCCGGGATAGAACGCACAAACTTTCAGCGAGCGCTCTCCCGCGCGATCAGTTCGTTGATCACTTCGATCAGCTTCGGATAACTTCCGGCTTCAGACGCCCCGGTCCGATACTTTCCGTTGACGACGATCGCCGGCACAGCCGATATGCTGTAGCGGCGCGCCAGATCTGCCGCGATACGCATTTTCTGCGACACTTCGAACGAGCGCCAGGTCTTGTCGAAATCTTCCTGGGTGACGCCAAAGCGTGCAAACAGCTTGAAGATCGCCTGTTCATTCAGCAGCCGGTTGCCGCGACGGTGATATTCCTCGAACACGGCATTACGGAATCCCTCGGCGTCCTTGATGGAGCCATTGCGAACGAGAATTTCCTCGGTGTAATAGAGCTGCGCGTGCAGCCTGACGAGGTCGTTCCACATCGCCGGAATCTTGACAAAACGCACGCCCGGTGGAATATCCGCTGCCCAGCGATTGATGATTGGTTCGAGGTCGTAGCAGTGCGGGCAGCCGTACCAGAAAAATTCGGCGACCTCGATCTTGTCGGCACCGCCGGTCGTCGGCTGCGTCGGGACGAGGCGCTGGTAATGCTGGCCTTCCTTGTACTTCCAATTGACGTTGGCGGCAGGCGACTCGGTACGTGCGAGTACGATGTCTTCGTCATCGGTCTCGGCGGTTTCCGCAGCCGACTCCTCGACGACTTCGAGCGTCTCGTCCGTTGCGTCGGCAGCCGTTTCTGCCACGTCGTCAACCACCTCTTCGGCGGCCTCCGTAATGTCGTCGACGACCTCGTCACTGACGGGCGCGGATTCTTCCCTGCCGCAGCCGGCAATCAGGCAGGCCGCAAGCAGAGCCAGCAGGCAATTCTGGAGTCGAGTTAGATGCACGGTGGAAATCCTTTCTATTTCAGTCCTTGCACGTAGGACGCCAGGGCTTGGATGTCCTCGGCGCTCAAACGTTCCGAAATGTGGCGCATGATTTTCGTCAGGCCATCCGACTTGCGGTCGCCGGACGCATAATCGTTCAGTGTCTTGGCCGTATAGGCCGCATGCTGCCCGTTCAGCGCCGGATACGGTACGGCCGGATTGCCGCGCCCGCTCGGGCCGTGGCAGGCAATACACGCCGGAATACCTTCCTCGGCATCACCGCCTCGATACAGCGCCTGCCCGCGAGCGAGCAAGTCGGGGTTGGCAATCGCCTGTGCGGCAGCCGGCAGGCTTTCGTAATAGACAGCGAGATCGGCCATATCCGCGTCCGACAGCAGCATGGCCTGGCTCGTCATCAGCGGGTTGACGCGCAGCCCGGTCTTGAATGCCTGCAGCTGTTCCTGGATATATTTCGCCGACTGGCCGGCAATATTCGGCCACAGCGGGGTCATGCTGTTGCCGGCTGCGCCATGGCAGGCGGCGCACGTTACGGCCTTGGCCTTGCCGGCTTCGGCGTCGCCATCGACGAGGCTCTCTGCCCAGGCAGGCATCAGTCCGGACAGGAAACCGAAAAGGACACAAACTCGGGCAAACTTCATTGTCATTCGCATAAACCGTCTTTACCACGCGAAGGCCGGGGCCAGCGCTTGTTCGAAGAAACGTTTAGACTGCGCCGCTGGATGTGGCGCCAAGTGTCGTGAAATCGGCGAAATTATACACAGAATCAGGCAGACGTACCCATGTCCCAATACCCGGAAGCCCGCTTCCTTACGAGCGCCAACGCGGCCAGCCAGTTCGTCCCGGACGACGGCAGGGAGGTTGCCGTGGCCGGGCGTTCGAACGCCGGAAAATCCAGTGCAATCAACGTCATCGTCAATCGACGGCAGTTCGCGCGCACGTCGCGAACACCGGGCCGAACGCAGCTCGTGAATTTCTTCAGCCTCGGCGGCGACCGGCGGCTGGTTGACCTGCCGGGTTATGGATTCGCCAAGGTCACGGCGGCGACCCGCCGGCACTGGGGTGACCTGCTCGAGCAGTACTTCCAGACCCGGCAAAGCCTGCGCGGTCTGATCATTGTCGTCGACATTCGCCGCCGGCTGACCGACTTCGACTGGCAGATGCTCGAGTTTGCCGACAGCGTCGATTTGCCGGTACACGTGTTGCTGACCAAGGCCGACAAGCTGAAACGGGGCCAGCAGGCGACCGCGTTGCTCGACGTCCGCAAGGCGCTCGACGGGCGCGCCAGTGTGCAAACCTTTTCGGCATTGAAACGCGACGGCGAGCGCGAGGCTCGTGAAGTGCTGGACGCGTTTCTCGGCAGCTAAAAAAAACCCCGGAACGATGCGGGTACACGTCCGGGGTAAAGAAGAAGCAACCGGCTTGGGGTTACCGTGTTGCGCGCCTGTTTAGGGAGGTAAACAGGCGAGTGACTATGCACTCAGAGATTAAGATTCTATTCGCCATGTTAAGTTCCCGGGTAGCGGTAAATCACTGAAAAACCGGGTAATTTAGATTAGAGTAATTCCAGGCGGGGGCGGGCTGCGAGCCGCTCGGTGAGGCGCGAAGCGGGTCGGGCCTGAAGGCCCTCCTGCGGGATAGACCGCCCCGGGTGTAGCAGCGGCTTCAGCCGCGACCGATCAGTGTGCCTCGTCCCAGTTTGCGCCGTGTCCAGCTTCGACGGCCAGCGGCACGGCCAGTTCCGCCGCTCGACTCATGCGTTCGACGACGGCGTCGCGCACGGCATCGACGGCATCTTCGGGCACCTCGAACACCAGCTCGTCGTGCACCTGCATGATCATCCGCGCGCCGTGACCCGATGACCTGAGCCACGCCTGCACGCGGATCATCGCGCGCTTGATGATGTCGGCCGCCGTTCCCTGCATAGGCGCGTTGATGGCGCTGCGCTCAGCGTACTGGCGGCGCTGGCCGTTCTTCGAATTGATTTCCGGCAGATACAGGCGTCGCCCGAACACGGTCTCGACGTAACCGTCCTTTTTTGCCTTTTCCCGGATATCGTCCATGAACGACTTGACGCCCGGGTAGCGGTCGAAATACAGGTCGACGTACTGCTGCGCCTCGCCGCGCGAAATCTCGAGCTGCTTCGCGAGCCCGAAGGCCGACATGCCGTACATCAGGCCGAAATTGATGGCCTTGGCAGAACGGCGCTGATCGGCAGTGACATCGTCGAGTGCCGTCCCGAAGACCTCGGCGGCGGTCGCCCGGTGCACGTCCTCGCCATCGGCGAAGGCCTGCCTGAGGCCCTTGTCGCCGGACAGGTGCGCCATGATCCGGAGCTCGATCTGCGAATAATCGGCGGCCAGCAGCACGAAACCCTTCGGAGCGATGAAAGCCTGCCGGATACGGCGGCCCTCCGGGGTGCGAATCGGAATGTTCTGCAGGTTGGGGTCGGTCGACGACAGCCGGCCCGTGGCGGCAACCGCCTGGTGATACGACGTATGCACGCGGCCCGTGCCGGGCGCTATCTGTTGAGGCAGCTTGTCGGTGTAGGTGCTCTTGAGCTTGCTGACGGAGCGATAGTCGATGATGACCCGCGGCAGGTCGTAGTCGTGTGCGAGCTCGACGAGGACGTCCTCGGCCGTCGACGGCTGGCCTTTCGGCGTCTTGCGAATAACAGGCAGCTCCTGTTTCTCGAACAGGATCTCCTGCAGCTGTTTCGGCGAGCCGAGATTGAACGGTCCGCCGGCGAGCGCGTGAGCTTCCTTTTCGAGCTCGGCCATCTTGCCGGCGAGTTCGCTGCTTTGTTTTTTCAGCATCGCGCGGTCGATCAGCACGCCGGACTCTTCCATCTCGAGCAGTATCGGTACCAGCGGCTGCTCGATCTCCTCGTAAACCTTCTTCAGCGACGGCGTCTTGCCGAGTTCCTTCCAGAGCTTGTTGTGCAACCTGAGCGTGACGTCCGCGTCCTCGGCGGCGTACGGTGCTGCCTGCTCCAGCGCGACCTGGTTGAACGTCAGCTGTTTCGCGCCCTTGCCCGCGACGTCCTCGTAGTGAATCGTCTCGACGCCGAGGTAGTGACGCGCCGTGCCGTCCATGTCGTGGCGCGTCGCGACGCTGTTCAGCACGTAGGATTCCAGCATCGAGTCGAAGGCGATGCCGGCGAGCGCAATATCGTGGCGCGCGAGCACGTGCGCGTCGTACTTCAGGTGATGGCCGACTTTGCGGTGCTCGGGGCTTTCCAGCCAGGACTCCAGCTTCGCCAGTACCTCGTCGCGCGGCAGCTGGTCGGGCGCGCCCGGGTAGTCGTGCGCCACCGGGATGTAGGCGGCTTTACCGGGCTCAACGCAAAACGACAGCCCGACGATCTCGGCTTCCATGTAGTTGAGGCTCGTCGTCTCGGTGTCGAACGCGACCAGCTCGGCGGAGGTGATTTTTGCGTACCAGTAGTCGAACGCTTTCCACGTCAATACCGTGTCGAAGTCAAGGTCCTTCGGCTCCGGCAGCGCATCGTCGGCGGCCGGCGCACCCGTCGGTTCGTCGAGCTGGCGCGCCAGTGTTCGCAGGTCGTAGCGGCTGTATATCTCGCGCAGCTTGTCGATATCAGCTGCCGTTTTTTCGACATCGTCGAGCGTCAGCGGCAGGTCGCAGTCGGTGCGAATGCGCGCCAGTTCCCGTGACAGCTTCAGCTGCTCGATATTGTCGCGCAGGCTTTCGCCGACCTTGCCGCCGATGTCGTCGGCATGTTCGATCAGCCGATCGACGCTGTCGTATTCGTTGAGCCACTTCGCGGCCGTCTTCGGCCCGACCTTCGGTACGCCGGGAATGTTGTCGGACGTATCTCCGACCAGCGCCAGGTAATCGACAAACTGTTCCGGCCAGACGTCAAATTTTTTCTTGACGGCGTCGCGATCGAGCCTGCTGTCGTCCATCGTGTTGACGAGCGTGACGTAGTCGGTGACGAGCTGGGCGAGATCCTTGTCGCCGGTAGAGACAAGAATCTTCTTGCCGGCTTTCGTGCCGGTGTGGCAAAACGTGCCAATGACATCGTCGGCCTCGACGCCGTCGACGCGGAGCAGCGGTAGCCCCATGGCCTGCACGGCATCGAGGATCGGTTCGACCTGCGCGCGCAGCTCGTCGGGCATCGGCGGCCGCGTAGCCTTGTAGTCGGCGTAGATCTCGTCGCGAAACGTTTTGCCGGGCGCGTCGAAGACGACGATGACTTTCGCCTGCGGCTGTTCGCGCACGAGTTTCGCGATCATGTTCAGCACGCCGTGCAGCGCGCCGGTCGGTTCGCCTTTCGAATTACTCAGGTTCGGCAGGGCGTGGAACGCGCGATACAGGTAGGACGAGCCGTCGATGAGGACGAGATCAGGGTGCGGCATCGTCCTCGTCGTCTTTATCGCTGTCTTGTGGCGGTGGCGAGACTTGCTGCACGTCGCTCGGGTTGCCGGGCAGGTACAGCGGGCCACTCTGGCCACAGGCAGCAATGGCGCCGAGCAAAACGGCTGTCACTGCAATTGCGGTGATGCGGAGTGCGGACATGCGAGACGCCATTCGCCAAGGGCCGACGATTATATCGGCCGGCCGGCAACGCGGCCAGAGACTATTTGGCGTACTTGCGTCCGATCTTGCGGTAGGCGTCGCGAAACGTCAGCCCTTCTTCCTGCACGAGGCGATAGGCCTCTGCCGTCGCATGGATATCGTCACCGAGCCGGATGTTCTCGGGCTGAAACTCGAGGCCGGTGAGCACGTGCGCCGCGATGTCGACGCTGTCGGCCGCGAGGTCGATTGCGCGGAACAGCGGCGACTTCAGTCGCTGCAGGTCACGCTGGTAGCCGGACGGCAGTTTCGCGGTGATCATCAGCGACTCGTTCAGGCACGCAAGCGCCGTTGCCGATGACGCGCGCAGCAGTTCGAGCACGTCGGGATTGCGTTTCTGCGGCATGATCGACGAGCCGGTCGTCACGTCAGCCGCCAGCGAGATGAAGGCAAATTCCTGCGTGTAGTACAGCAACAGGTCGGACGCCATGCGGCCGATATCGGTCAGCAGCAACGTGATCTCGAACAGCAACCCGCTCTCGGCTTTGCCGCGCGACAGCTGCACCGCGGTGACCGGCGTCTGCGTCGTGCCGAAGCCCAGTTTCGACGTCGTCGCGTCGCGATCGAGCGGCAGCCCCTGCGTGCCGTAGCCGGCGGCGCTGCCGAGCGGATTGCGGTCCATGCGGCGGCGCGCGGATTCGAGACCGGCAATCGCATCGTCGAAGGCTTCGTCGAAGGCGCCGCACCACAGCGCCACCGACGACGGCATCGCCTGCTGCATGTGCGTGTAGCCCGGCAGCTCCACGCTGCCCTGTCGCTCGGCAATCCGCGTGAGTGCCTGGCGGAGCCCGCTGACGCGTTCGGCGAGATCTGCCGAGGCATCGAGCAGGTACAGCCGCAGCGCGGTCAGGACCTGGTCGTTGCGCGAACGGCCAAGGTGCAGTCTGCCGCCGGCGGCGCCGATCGCCGCGGTCAGGCGGGTTTCCAGCGCCGTGTGTACGTCTTCGTCTTCGAGGCTGATTGCCCAGTCGCCCGCCGCATGCGTCTCGCCGAGCTCGAGCAAGCCGTCACGGATGGCGATGCAGTCCTCGTCGCTGATCAGTTGCTGCGCGGCCAGCATTTCGGCATGCGCGATTGACGCGCGCACGTCATAAGGCACGAGGCGCGCGTCGAGCTGGTGATCCTCGCCCGCGGTGTACCGCAATACGCGCTCGTCCAGCGGCAGGCCCTTGTCCCAGAGCCGGCTCATGTCGGGTTGCTGCCCTGTTCCGCCGGCGTCAGTAGATTGATGTCGTTGACGACCAGCGTGCCGGTGCCCTCGTTCGTGAAGATTTCGAGCAACAGGCTGTCCGGCAGCTTGTAGGAAATGACGTGCACGCGTTCGACGCCGTTCGCGAGCGCGGCATCGATCGCTGCGGCTTTCGGCAACATGCCGTCGGCGAGCTTGCCGTCGTCGCGCAGCTTGTCGAGCGCCTTGCGGTCGATGTAGCTGATCAGCGAGGTCGGATCTGCGATATCGCCGAGAATACCCGGCGCGCCGGTCGCGAGGATCAGTTTCTCTGCTTTCAGTTCCGCCGCGATCGCGGCAGCGACGGTATCCGCGTTGATGTTAAGTATCGTGCCAGACTCGTCGCAGGACAGCGGGCTTATGA
>JBFIQH010000042.1:0-17132 GCA_041609735.1 Woeseiaceae bacterium
AGTCGAAAATACGCTCGCAGACGGCTTCCGGATCGCTGACGAGGTCTTCGTAACGAACCAACGTGGCATTGGCGCTGTGTCGCGCCGCGAAATCGAGCAGATCGCGGGTAACGTCACGCCAGGCGTGCGCATAGGCTTCCAACGGGCGCGGGTATCGCGCGATGTAGTCGTGCAGCTCCGTGATATGGGTTTCGTTTGCTTCTGCCAGATCCTGCAGGCTCAGCACGGCATCGAGCGCGTGGCGCGTTACGCAAACAAACCGGGCGTGCGCGCCGTATAGTTTTTCGATCTCCGGTATGTAAAAACTGTCCACTGCGGTTTTAGCGGCCCAGCGTGGCTTGCCATGTTGCGCGGCGATGTCTTCGAGAAATGAAAACGCGAGTCGACGGACACGGTCACGTATCAGCTCTTCGGAGAAACCGGCTGAAGTGAGTCCGCCAACGACGCCATAGTCAATTCCGTCGGAGACGGTGTCGCTCGAAAAGAATCGCGCTGTAGCTCGAAACAGGAAGGTTTCGGCACCGCAGGCAATGCGGGGGTGCGAGTTGAGAATGTATTTCAGCAACGTCGTGCCGCTGCGCGGCATGCCGAGCAGAATTATTCCACGATTGTCAGGAGCGCTCGTCATTGGACCCGGCTGTACGCGTCAAAGGGCGAGGTAACGAATGGTGGTTTCCGGCGTTGCGCCGAAGAGCAGGATCACGAACAGGAGTAATGCCAGCCAGAGCCCGGTGAGAATCGAGGCCGGTTTGTGACCAAATCGTCGTGTCAGGTAATCGTACATGTCAGCTAACCTTGAACAGTATTGCATAAACAGACATCGCCGCGCCGAGATTCGGTTCCGTGACGAGCACGAAACTGAGCACGACGAAATGAAACGTTACGAGGATGGAAACGGCATGCCAGGTAATGTCCCAGGCGCCGCCTCTCGGTACCGGAATTGACGATTTCCAACCCTGGAACCATTGCCAGGCGGCAATGCCGAGCCCATGGTAGGCACCCCAGGCGATGTATCGAAATGAAAATTCGTGCCATAGCCCGAAGATCAGCATCGTAAGCAACGCGGCCAGTGCGGCACTGCGGGTCGAGGCGAAAACGGTTTTGTAGACGTACTCCCGCACCCAGCTGGACAGCGATATATGCCAGGATTTCCAGAACTCGGAGATATTCCTGCGAATGAATGGCCAGTTGAAGTTTTCCATCACCCGGTAGCCGAGCAGCAGCCCGAAACCGATAGCAATGTCGGAATAACCGGCAAACATCAGGTAGCCGTACAAGGTTTGCTCGAGGGCGTGCAGGTAAGTCGCGGTCCACAGGTGGGTGTCGACAATCGTTTCGACGAACTGGCCCAGCGTTTCCGAAACGAGGAACACGGCAAGCACCAGGATTTTGAAATATCCGTTGACGATTCGATAAAGCCCCTCGGAAAACTTCCACGAGTCCCAGCGCAGCCGGCCTGCATCGCGCCTGTATTGCGGGAAACGGTGGATCGGCCCGACGATGAGTGTCGGCAGGTAAAAGAGATAGCCGGCAATCGTTCGCAAGTCGTGACCGGGGATCGTCCCCTTGTAACGTTCGAGCAAATAATGAATGCAGCGAAACGAGTAATAGGAAAGCCCAAGGGGGATGGCGACGTTGCGAAACCATCCCATGTCGCCGGCGGAGAAGCGCAGCTTGTAATAGACGAGGACGGCAACTATCGCGCCCGCCGTCACCAGCAGCCGCGACGTCGACAGCCGTTGTTCGCGTGAACCCGCAAACGTGACCGCGGTGAATGCCGCCAGGATAATCGCGGACTCCGGGGAATAGACGCCGACAAACGCAGCCGTAACCCCAATCAGCAGCAGATCGCGATACGCCGCCGGCGTCAGCCAGTAGGCGAATGTCGTGCCAGCCATCCAGACCAGCCATGCGAGCTTGGTAACGGTCACCGCGTCGGCCTCACAGCGCCTGCCAGGGGCAGGTTCAGGCTACCTTGCGTTGCAGGACATCGACGGCCTGACCGAGGTTGGAGATAGACATGATGTCGCGGGGCGAGAACCGATGCCCGAATTCGATCTCGAGGGCCATCAGGAACTCGACGTGCGCGAGCGAGTTCCACGCCGCCACCGTCTCAGGTGAAGCATCGGGGCCGAGTTCGTTCGCGGGCAGCTTGAAGACGCTCGATGCGATATCGGCAACGGCAGTGGTCAAATCTGCAATGCCAGCCGATGCATCGGGAGCCGAACCCGAATCAAGTCCTCGGATCCGGTCCCGCAACTCGTCCAGCTTCACCTTTCCCGCCGGGCCGCGCGGGAACTCTTCCATCAAATAGATATCTCGCGGCAGCTTTTCCCGTGCGACGTGTTGCGACATGTACTTCGAAATTTCCGATGCAGACAGGTCGCCGTGTTTGGCCGGGATGACGCAGGATACGACGCGCTCCCCCCACGTCGGGTCGGGCATGCCCACGGTCACGGCATCGGCGACGCCCTCGAGGCGCATCAGCACGTTCGTAACATCTTCCGGATAAACGTTGTAGCCGCCGCTGATAATCACGCTTTTCTTGCGGCCGACAATGCTGACGAATCCGTCGTCGTCGATCGTGGCGATGTCGCCGGTATGGAACCAGCCGTCGCGAAGCACTTCGGCGGTTTCCTCCGGCATGCGGAAATAGCCCTTCATGACGTTGTCGCCCTTGATGACCAGTTCTCCCGGCTGCCCGGGCGCCAGCGCATTACCGTCCGCATCGACGACCCTGACCTCGCAATCGACGGGCTTGCCGATGGTGCCAATGCGGAAGCTGTCGTCGTCCGGCCCGCAATAACATGCCTCGCACACGGTCTCGGTCAATCCGTACACATTAACGATGCGCACCTTTAGCAAGTCGGTCAGGGATTCCCAGAGCCCGGGGTCGAGATAGGCCGCCGTTGAAATGATGAACTTGAAGTCTTCCGTCTCGAACGCATCGTGATAATCCGCGCCGAACTGGCGAATCATCGCCAGCATCGACGGCACCGTGATGAAGTGCGTAATCCGGGACTTGTAGATTTCGTCCAGCAATGCCGGCAGGCGATCGACCCTGAAACGCATCGGGCGGACCAGCGTGCCGCCGCAGACGAGACTGACGACGGCGCCGTGCGTCAGGCCGTCGGTATGGTGCAGCGGCAACAGGTTGAGTATCCGGGAACGATCGTCGAGGGAGTACTGCGTCACGAAAGTATCCATCTGGGCAAACAGGCTCTTGTGCGTGATCTCGACGCCCTTCGGCCTGGAGGTGGTGCCCGAGGTGAAGAGGATATACGCCGTTGTGGACTCCGGTATTGGCGTATCCGAGGCCAGGCAAGGCTCGTAATCGCCGAGGATCGCCGGATAGGAGGCGGGCGCGCTGCCGGAGTCGGCTGCGCGCTTGCCGGTGAAGCGGGCAAAAAGCCGTGTGCGCTTCGTCGCGGATGGCAAGACGCGGATAACCGGCGAGCCGGGCTTCAGGATCGATCCGAAGTCGACGTCGTTAAAGCGGCTGTCGTCGACGAACAGCAGCGACGCATCCGCAGCACGCACGAGGGAAACCGTCTCGTCGACCGACCCTTCCGGATTGAGCAGCACGGCCGTGACCCCCGCGGCAATCAGGCCGAAAAAGATCTCTGTGACCGCGCTGTCGTCGCTGGAAATGATGATGGCCCTGTCATCGACGCCCAGGCCCTGCTGACGGACGTACGACGCCACCCGGCCGGCCCTGTCGAACAACTCGCCATAGCTCAGGCCGACGCGCCCTTCGAGGAATACCTTGCCGGGCCGGGTACGGCGCCGGGCATCGTCAAGGACCTGGTGACATCGGGTCAGGTTGTCGTTATTGGCTCGCATGTCCATTTGGCCGTGCCTCCGCATAAGCGTCTGTTCAAAAATCTGTCACTGGCGCGACTGCGCCATCCGCTCCGTCCTGTCGCGGCGTTCGAGTGCCTCAACGGCCTCGAATGCCAGCCACTCCGAATACGTGGCTCGCGCATCCGGCAACAAGTGCAGGAGATCGCAATAATCACGCGCCGGAAACTCGCCCGGGTAGGCCCATTCCTCGACGCCGGAACGGGCAGTATCCAGGCCACTGTCGGGAAAAACTTCGGCGACAATGCGCCAGTAAGACCGGGTCGCGGGAGCGTTGAGAACCACGACGTGCGCACCCGCGTGACGTGCTGCATCGACAAAAGCCAGGGCGGCTGCGGCGTTCGGTCCTGCCGCGTCGGGGGTGCCGCGTTTTCTGACTTCGTCGACGGCCGCGTCGAATTCCTGGTCGCTTATCGTTTCCGACATCGGTTCGACGCTCGTACACGGTGTTGCATACTGCAGGCTTTGCTGGTCGACTCCATCCGGATTCCACGTGCCGTCGCCGTCAGTGAGCGCCCATACCGCGAACTTCTGTAGCTCGCGCAGCTCGACATTGTTGTGTCGATGCCGTGTCAGCAGCGGCTTCTGGAGTATCAACAGGTCCGGTTTTGCGTTCAGGATGCCGTCGAGAAACGGGTCGAAATCGGAAAACTGCGCCTGGTTCTGCACGATGCGCAGAAACGCGACGGAGGCATCAGAACCTGTAGCCAGCGCCGCCATGTTTTCGTCCGGCAAGGTCGCGTACTTCAGCCGTGAATCGCCGAGCATGATCACCTTGTGGCGTGCCGGATGCGCCGCGAATCGTTCGAGGCGGGCATTGTTGAAGACCTTGAATTCGTCGACGGGGGAATTGGCCCCGTGAATTTTCAAAACCGCGAGAATCACGAAACCGGACAGGAACGCGGCCGCCCAGAACCAGCACTCCCAATGAATGCGCGATCCATCGGTAGCCGACCTGGTTGTTGTCTTGTGTGACACGCTTGATTCCATTGCAAACCATGTCCGGTTCGGCCTTGACGACAATACGTCCCTGTCGAGGTCAGGATTTTGGTTACGGTCGCTCCTCAGAGGCCTCGGGCGTGCCGGCACTGCCGCAAGAAATTATGTCAAGCGACGGGTCGATCACGCTTTGCCAGGATGGCGCCGAAAACGAACGCCTTCCGGCAGTTGGCAAAGACGTCGGTCCTCGCTGCCCGCCGAATAGCACCGAAGTCCGGTCAGCCCTGTCCTGCCTGTCGCTTATCCTCAATCAAATCAGCGGTATACCGTTATGAAAATGTTGCCGAATTCTGAGAGTTTCTTGCCCGATTGTGGAGCTGCAGGGGGCCGAAACCGTGTCGTCGTCACGAGATGTGCGTGCGCCGCAAAGAAGCGCCTCGATATGAATCTCCGGGCGCAGCCTCGCGAAGGCGGGGCTCGCGAGGTCGCTCAACGTCGCGTCGCGGCGCTACGACCGCAGGGAGGGGCGATTCTGTCGGGCACACCAACTACGGAAAAGTACGGTCCCGGGGTTTTGTAGACACATCCGTTCGGAGTTTTTGAAATCAGTCGTTCAAACCGGGATCTGAAACGGCAGTGTCCCGAGTGCCGATTAGTAACGTCAGCAAACAATGTCCGCGTTACGCATTTGACACGGCGACGAAACGGAGCCAGCATCCAATGGCCTCGGCCGGACGCAACCAGCCCGACAAGTCGAATAAAAATATGAGCAAATCAAAGATTTACTACACACTGACCGACGAAGCGCCACGCCTGGCAACCTGCTCTCTGCTGCCGATCATCCGCACGTTTACGGCGCCCGCCGGCATCCAGGTCGAGGAAAGCGACATCTCGCTCGCCGGCCGCATTCTCGCCGAATTTCCAGATCACCTGGCGCCGGAACAGCGGGTTCCCGATACGCTGGGCGAGCTCGGGCGGCTGACACAGCAACCGCATGCCAACATCATCAAACTGCCCAATATCAGTGCGTCGGTGCCGCAGTTGACCGGGGCGATTGCCGAGCTGCAGTCGCAAGGCTATGCGGTCCCGGACTATCCGGGTGATCCGCAGACCGACGAAGAAAAAGCGATCAGGCAGCGCTACGGCAAAGTGCTCGGCAGCGCGGTAAATCCCGTGCTGCGCGAGGGAAACTCGGATCGCCGGGCGCCGGCGGCCGTCAAACGCTACGCGCGCAAGCATCCACATTCGATGTCCGAATGGAGCCAGGCGTCGCGAACTCATGTCTCGCACATGCGCCATGGCGACTTCTACTCCAGCGAAAAGTCCATGACCCTGGACACTGACTGCAAGGTCAACATGGTCCTGGAAACCAGGAGCGGCAATACCTTAGTGCTCAAGGAGGGAGTGGCGCTCGAGAAAGGCGAAGTCATCGACAGCATGTTCATGAGTAAAACGGCGCTGTGCGACTTTTACGAAGAACAGATGGAAGATGCCCGCAAGACGGGCGTAATGTTCTCGCTGCATGTCAAGGCGACGATGATGAAGGTGTCGCATCCCATTGTATTCGGCCATGCCGTAAAGGTCTTTTACAAGGACGCCTTTGCCAAGCACGGCAAACTTTTCGACGAGCTCGGCGTCAACGTCAACAACGGCCTCAGCAGCATCTACGACAAGATTTCGGTGCTTCCCGAGACGCAGCGGGAACAGATCGTGAAGGATCTGCACGCGTGCCACGAACACCGGCCCGAGCTCGCCATGGTCGATTCGGCGAAGGGAATTTCAAATTTTCATGTTCCCAGTGACGTCATCGTCGACGCGTCGATGCCCGCGATGATCCGCAACGGCGGCAAGATGTGGGGCCCCGACGGACGGCCAAAGGACACCAAGGCCGTCATACCGGAGAGCACGTTCGCGCGCATTTACCAGGAGATCATCAATTTCTGCAAGACGCACGGCGCGTTCGATCCGGCCACGATGGGTACAGTGCCTAACGTCGGCCTGATGGCCAAGAAAGCGGAGGAATACGGGTCGCACGACAAGACCTTCGAGATTCCCGAAGACGGCGTCGCAAACATCGTTGACGAGCAGGGCAAGGTGTTGCTGCAGCAGCGCGTCGAGCAGGGCGACATCTGGCGGATGTGCACGGTCAAGGACGAAGCGATTCGCGACTGGGTCAAGCTTGCCGTTACCCGCTCGCGGCTGTCGGGCATGCCGGCCGTTTTCTGGCTGGACGAATACCGGCCGCACGAAGCGGAGCTCATCAAGAAAGTCAAAACCTATCTGAAGGACCATGACACCAAAGGCCTCGACATCCAGATCATGTCGCAGACCCGTTCCATGCGCTATACGCTCGAGCGGGTGATTCGCGGCAAAGACACCATCTCGGTGACCGGCAATATTCTGCGCGACTACCTCACCGACCTGTTCCCCATCATGGAACTGGGAACCAGCGCCAAGATGTTGTCGATCGTGCCGCTGCTGGCCGGCGGCGGGCTGTTCGAGACCGGCGCCGGCGGATCGGCGCCGAAGCACGTGCAACAGCTGGTCGAGGAAAATCATCTGCGCTGGGATTCACTCGGCGAGTTCCTCGCTTTGGGTGCATCGCTCGAGGATGTTTCGCTGAAGTACGACAACAAAAGGGCAGCGATACTCGCGACGACACTCGATGCGGCCGTCGAGCAGTTGCTGGATAACGGCAAATCTCCGTCACGAAATACCGGCGAGCTCGACAACCGTGGCAGCCATTTCTATCTTGCGATGTACTGGGCGCAGGCGCTGGCGGAGCAAGCGGAAGATCCCGAACTGCGCGACCACTTCGTGAATCTCGCCAGCGTGCTGACCGAAAACGAACGTGAAATCGTCGAAGCGCTGAATTCCGTGCAGGGGCGAAGCGTGGATATTGGCGGCTATTACATGCCCGACCTCGAGAAGATGGCGTCGGTGATGCGCCCCAGCGAGGTGCTGAACAAGGCGCTCGCGTCGGCGTAGCTCTAGCCGGTCGGATACGACGAAGCCACCGCGGCCCTGCGGTCACCGTGGCAGAGCGCGTGCGCCAAGCGCCTTATCGGGCGTTGCGGCCCGAAGATCGGGTTTGGCGACGTCAGGCGGTTTCGGCACCGGCGGTGTCGGCAAGCCATTGTCGCCGCATACGCGCATCGGTGGTCCACGGCAGTGCCAATGTATTCGCGCCGGCTAATGCGAGCTCGAGTTCATCGGCATCGACCACGGTTGCTTTTCGCCAGACGTCCGTCGATTCGATTTTGGTGGCGGTTAAATACTCGCGAATCTTCGGGTGAATGCGACTTTCCGGGTCCATGGCCATCAAATGCCCCTCGTCGCGAACGACCTGCAGACGGCCGCGCGGCAACAGGTGCGTGAGCATCATGGCATTGATGACCGGAATCATCGGGTCATCGTCACCTGCGAGCACGAGCACGTCATGCGGTATCTCGCGCAGTAACGGAAAACCGGACCAGCGCATGACACTGATAAGCTGCCAGGCGTAGCCGCGCCACTTCGGTGCGTGCGCCAAACGCAGTATGCCCTGATCGGCGACCCAGGCCGTGTCGTGTCTTGCCCGACCACCGACCATCGAACCGATCGTCATTGCGTAAATGCGTGGCGACAGGTAGCGCGCCGGGGTGAACATGTTGATCGTTGCGCGAATGTCGCCCCGGAAGGACCCGCGACCGGGTGACGTTGCGAGCAGCACGATTCGTTGAATACGATCTGGATGGTCGTGCGCCATTTGTTGCGCAACGATGCCGCCCATCGAATAGCCGACGACGGGCGCGCTGTCGACGCCGAAGTGATCGAGAACCTCGGTCGCCAGTAGCGCCAGGTCAGGAATCGATATCGGTGTATCCGGAACGCCGGATTGACCCGCGCCCGGAAGATCGAACTGCAGCAGTCGGAATCCCTGCAGCGTTTCTTCCATTGTCTCCCACATCGTAGTGTGGGCGCCGAGCCCATTGATCAGCAATACCGGCGGTCCCGATCCAACTTCGCGAACGTAAATATCGACGTCCTGAAACTGTATGAAATCCTTTTCGGCGTCAATCACGACGTCTTCCACTTTTGCGTTCATCCCAGTGCCTCCTCGAATCCTCCGGATAACATGTTCGACCAAGTCTCATCGACGAGGTGTGCAAGTAAGACGACATCTCGAAGTGTCCCGTCCTCCGGGCTGCAGAGGTGATCCCGCAGCAGCGCTTCGCCCTCGAATCCGAGCTCGCGGAACATCGAAATAGCGCCGTCGTTATCTGCTGCGATCATGACGGTGACCTTTTTGAAGCCTTGCTCGAACGCCTTAATCAGCATCGCGCGCGCGAGCGTTTTACCCAGGCCCTTGCGACGATGTGCCGGTGATACCGCGAGCACGAGGTCGGCGACATGACTGCTCCAGTCGGTTCCCGGGTTGAGTGAGGCGAACGCCAGGATACGTCCCTTTTGGTCCAGCGCGGCGTGGCTGTGGCGCCGCTTATCGGCCGCCCAGGCATTCGCGAATGACGGATTATCGACATCCCAAAAGAAAAACGTTCTGTCCTCTGCCGGCATGGCGCTCAGAAATTCCTGCAGCGCTGCAGCATCGGACGGCGTTAGTTTGCGAATTTCCGGATTCATTCAATCTCCTCGCTGTGCTGCTCGATCCAATCGAATATTTCGGGCATGACGACTTTTACTGCCTCGCGCCCTGCAAACAGGCTTACGTGCCCGGCATCGACCCTCAAGGTTTCGACGTCCGCCTCGGGCAGCACGTTCCTGACGGGCAGTGTCGATGCGAGCGGCGCGATGTCGTCCTTTTCGGCAATGACCGCAAGCACCGGACATTGAATATTCTTAAGACTTGCGCGCCGCCCGCCGAAGCGCAGCGAATCGGTCATGAACGCATTTCCGACCATCCATTGTTCGACGACCTGTCGCAGCACCCCGCCTGGCATCGGGCCGTGCGCCGAGAGAAATCGGCCGATCGCCTGGTATCCCTCGAGGTACTTGTCGTTCCACAGGTTCTGCCACAGGTTGGCGTAATTGACGAGGTCGGAGGTCGGCTTGAGGCGTTTGAATGCCTGCACCATCAGCGGCCCCGGAACATTGCCCGTTTCGTCCAGCATCTCTTCGGGCTTGATCTTGCCTTCACTGATGGCGTCGACGGTTGCCCCGAGATAGCGCCAGTTGAAAGGCGAACCGAGGGTCACGATGCTGCGCGCGTTGATCGGCGCCTTGCCCGCCAGGCCGTGCATCAGCATGACGCCGCCCATGCAGTAGGCAAAGAAGTGCGCCTCGTCGTAACCGGAGACGTCCGCGACCGCCTCAAGCGCGCGCGGCAGGTAGTGTTGCAGGTAGGTTTCCAGCGTATTTTCCGCATCGAGTTCGTCGGCGATGCCCCAGTCCATCACGTACGCATCGAATCCCCTGTCCATGAGCATTTGCACGATGCTGCCGCCCTTGTACAGGTCGAAGACGAAGGATTGTCCAACGAGCCCGAGAAATGCGATGACCGGAGGACCGTAGGTCGGAGGCGTATCGCGACGGTAATGACGTAACTCGGCTTTGCCCTCAGACCATACGACGTCACTCGGTGTCGGGTGTAGCGGTGCGAATTCGGCGCCGGAGAACCACTTGATGCCGTTGCGAGCGCGGATCGATGTGCGCTCGATCTCCTTGCGTATGCCGGCGAGCAGTCCGGCGTCGTCCTGATCAGTCACGGCGGGTCGTCTTCTTGCGCTTCTTGGCAACCGGCTTCTTGGCAACCGGCTTCTTGCGTGAGCCGGGCGACTTGCGTGTTACTGATTGGCGCTCGCCATCAGCGCCCGCCCGCCTGCGAGCTTCCTGCAACTTGTGCGACAACGACCGGACTTCGGTTGCGAGTTCGACGATTTGTCGGTTCAGGCGACGGACGTCGCTGCGCGTGGGTATCTGGGCAACGTGCAGGACTTTTTCGACCGCGCCGCTTGCCGTGTCAGCAATTGTGCCCCCGACCTTGCCTTTAATCTTGCTCAGCGCCAGCATCAGGTCGGTATACGTTCGCGAGGCAACGATTTCCTCCAAAGGTTCGCCGATTTTGCGCTCTGCCTTGTCGAATAACTCGCGGACAGGCGATTTAGGTTTATTCATGACGTGCGATCCTCTCTATCGATAACGATGCTCGGTGACGGGTTTCCCTGTCGCCGTCATCGATTCGGGTTCCTGCTGAACGTACGGTCGGATAACGGGTCGATAGGAAACGCGCCCTCGCGCCTGACGAGCTTCGCAATCGCGCTCGCATCGCTGGGCAACACGACGGCGTCATCGCCCTCCAGCGCTTCCACGACCTGGACCGCCCAGTCCCTCGGCGTCATGCGCTCCCACTTCGACGTATCCATGTAACGTTCGAAAATATCTTCGGTGACGTCGAGAAGCTCGGTATCGACGCTCGGCGTCACCAGGTGCACGGCTTCGACGCCGGTTCCCTGCAACTCACGCCGCAAGGCAACGGTGAGCGCGACGAGCGCGGTTTTCGATGCCGTGTACGAGCTCACCGCTGGAAATATCGCGTATCCGCCTATGGAGGCGTTGTTGACAATCTTGCCACGACCCCGTTTCAACATGCCTGGAAGCACTTTGTGGATAACGTGAATTGCGCCGACGAGGTTTACCTGGAATAGCTTGTAAACCGCACGCATGTCCTGCTCTTCGACCAGCCCCCCGGTCATCATGCCGGCGTTGTTGATCAGCAGATCGAGTTCGCCGAGCTCGTCGGCCAATGGTTCGCTGCATTCCTCGATTGTCTCGAAACTCGATAGATCGAAGCGGACCGGACGGACTTCGGCACGGGCACCGGGAATCGGCTCGAAAGCCTCCGGCGCGCGTACGCCAGCCAGCACCAGCTTCATGGGACGCGACGCCAGCTCCTCGACCAATGCGCGGCCGATTCCACGGTTGCTGCCGGTGACGAGGGCCGTCGCACCTTCGAGGTTCATCGGCATGATTTGCAGAGAGGTTGCTGTTGCATGTTGTTGCCTCTCGCTCCCGAATTCCAAAGAGTCATCCGTTCGGCCCTTAAAGAGCCGAAACGCCCGTGTTGCCGCGGCGTACCTGGAGCGCGATAACCGCGCCGGACAAGATCAGGCTAGCCTCGATACCGCGGTGACAGGCATGCCTCTGCCAGAATTCTCACCAGCAGGGCACTGAATATACGCTCTGAAATGGACATTCGTCAACAGGTGCGTTTATTATTTGGGACTAGCATCAAGCATCGCCGCGATGCCTGTCTGTCGCGGCGTTTGGCACGAAAACGGCTGCGGCCGATATCCCAAAACTGAACGGAGGGGTAAAGATGTCATTCTCAATGGCCGGCCTGGTCCGGGAGCACGCCCGGACGCGTGCTGACGAAATTGCGCTGGTGTCGGGTGACCGCCGATTGACCTGGGCCGACCTTCACAGACGAAGTTCACGGCTCGGGAATGCACTGATCAAGGAGGGCGTGCGGCCCAAAGACCGGGTGGGCTTGCTGATGAAAAACACGCCCGAGTTTCACGAAATCGCATTCGGATGCAGCAAGATAAACGCAGCTGTCGCAGGCCTGAACTGGAGGCTGGCAAAAGGCGAGATCGCGGCGATCCTCGAGGATGCACATCTCGCGGCTCTCGTCGTCGATGCCGAACATCGTGAACTCGTCTCGGATTTAGAGGGGGATCTATCGAAGCTTCGCGTCATTCAGCTTGGTGACGAGTATGACAGCATGCTTGGGAAAGCCTCTGAAAAGGACCCCGACGTTGCGACGGCGCCGGACGACGTCACGTTGATCCTGTACAGCTCCGGGACGACCGGCAAGCCGAAAGGCATCATGATCAGCAATCAGAACCTGTCCTTTACCCGGCGCATGGCCGACGAACTGTTCCGCATGCGGCCGGAGTCCGTTCACCTGGTCGCTTCGCCACTGTTCCATATTGGCGGAGCAGGTACCGGGCTGACGCTGATGACCCTGGGCGGCCGCACCGTTCTCACGCGCGATGCAAGCGCAGAACATCTGCTGGAATTGATCGAAAACGAACGCGTCACACACGCGTTCTTCGTTCCGGCAGTAATCCAGCGACTGGTCGAACTGCAGGAGGTCGAGAAGCGCGACCTGTCGACCCTGGAACTCGTGGCTTACGGGGCTGCACCGATGACCGAAGCGCTGTTACGACGGTCGATCGACGTCCTCGGTTGTGGTTTCCTCGGCTGTTACGGAATGACGGAGACGTCCGGCACGGTCACCGCGTTGTTTCCGGAAGAGCACGTCGCGGAGGGCCCGGACGCACGGCTGCTGCGATCGGTGGGCAGAAGCCTGCCGTGGGCCGAAGTCCGTGTAACGAACATGGAAACGGGCGTTGCAGCGGAACCTGGTGAGGTCGGCGAAATCTGGGTGCGCTCGAAGGCGAACATGCTCGGCTACCTGGACCAGCCGGAAGCGACGGCCGAGACTCTTGTCGAGGGCGGGTGGCTCCGAACAGGCGACGGCGCATACAGCGATGAGCAGGGCTACCTCTTTCTGCAGGACCGCATCAAGGACATGATTATCTCGGGCGGCGAGAACATCTACCCGATCGAACTGGAAAACGTCATTGCGGATCACCCTGCCGTTTCGGACGTTGCCGTCATCGGCGTGCCGCACGAACGATGGGGCGAGACGCCAAAGGCCGTCATCGTGCTGAAAGCCGGGGTTGCCGCCGACGCCGCGGACATTATCGAATTCACCCGCTCACGTCTTGCCCGTTACAAGTGCCCGACGTCGGTCGAATTCGTGGACGAGCTGCCGCGTACCGCGACCGGCAAGGTTCTGAAAAAAACCTTGCGCGCTCAGTTCGTGCCTGCCGGCGGACAGTCGAGCTCCGCGGCTAAATAATCGACAGCGTGATGCCGCCGTCGACGGTCATGACGGAGCCCGTCATGTAGGTCGATGCCTCCGAGCAGAGCAACAGGATCGGGCCGTCGAGGTTCGGCGGCTGCCCCAGGCGCCGTTGCGGGATGCGTTTCAGCAGCTGTTGGCCGGGTTCGGTGTCCAGCCACTCGGCGGCCAGCTCCGTGCGAAAATAGCCCGGCGCCAGCGCGTTTACCCGGATACCGTAGCGCGCCCACTCGAGCGCCATTGAGCGCGTCAGGTGCAGCAACGCCGCCTTCGACGTCGCGTATGGGCTCGTGCCCTTTTGCACGCAGTAACCCATGACGGAAGAGACGTTGACGATAACGCCGCCCGTTTCCTTCGCAATCATTCTGCGTACGGCCTCGCGGGCAACCAGCCAGCATCCTTTCAAATTGATGTCCATGAGCTTGTCCCACTGATCCTCCTCGAGTTCGTGCAGCATCGGCTCGACGACAATGGCGGCGTTGTTGATGACTACCGTTACCGGCGCGATCTCCGCCGCCTGCGCGAAGCCGTCTGCAACGCTCCTGCTATCGGATACATCCATGACGACGCAATGAGCCTCGCCACCCGCGTCATTGATGCCGGCGACGGCCTTTTCGAGTGGTTCAGGGCGGCGAGCGCAGATGATGATTCTTGCGCCCGCCGCGGAAAGCGTCTTCGCGAAGCGAAGCCCGAGGCCCGTTCCGCCGCCCGTTATCAGGACGGTCTGGCCGCTCATGTCAAATATGTCGTCTGCGCTCATGTGTTCTCCAGGTAGCCCGGGAAACAGGAAAACGATTCAGATTCCCGGCTGCACTTTCCCTATTTTTTTGCTTTCGTCGTTTTCGTGGCTGTTTTCTTCCGCGGGCTCTTGCGGGCCGCTTTCTTGCGCGGTTTCTTGGCCGTTTTCTTTTTGCCGGCAGCGGTCTTTTTCGCTGTTTTCTTCTTACCGGCGGCGGATTTTTTCGCCGCTTTCTTTTTACCAGTGGCGGGCTTCTTCGCTGTTGCACGGCGCCCGGTTTCCTCGACCGCCTTCAGAACCCTGTCCAGCTTTCGTTGCATCTCGTCGAGGCCGGTTCGCGTCGCGCCGCCTGCTTTCTCCAGCACAACGCCGAAGCGGGATCGAATAATGCGCTGTATTTCCTCGAGGTCCGGTTTTTCGCGAACCTGCTCCATGAGTCCGCTGGCCCGCGTTTGCGCGTTGCTGGCAACACCGCGAATGACAAGCTGGATATCCTTGATCATTTCTGCGGTATCGCCCGATGCCTTGCCTCGAAACGACTTGCCCTTTTCCACGAGTGATTCGAAAGTCTCGCTACCGGCCTTTTTGGCGTGCTCCAGCGCGCCGAGTCCTGCCAGGAATGCCTGCTCAAGCTGCGTTGCAACATCGCCTCCGGACGCGCCAGCCTTCGTTTGCTTCGATGTTCTTTTTTGTCCGGCCATAATGGTTACCCCGTAATGCGGATGCTATGATTATTTACACCCTGAATCCGAATCATCAGGATGGTCATACAAGTATAGAGGGCGCGAAATCGATGCGCATCGAACGTGAGCACAGACTCGGTGTGAAAGAAGCCAGGAAGCGCGTCAACAAGGTTGCGCAAGACCTCGAAGGGCGTTACTCGCTGACGTCCGAATGGAACGGCGACACGCTCCTGTTTCGCGGCGCCGGCGTCAAGGGGGACGTTCAGGTCGCTGAACGCAGTATCAGATTCAATCTGCACCTGGGGTTTGCGCTCATGCTGATGGAGCGCCAGATTCGAACGACCATCGAAGAGACCCTGGACGAACATGTCGGTTAGCATTTGCAAGCACCCGCGTCTTTTGGATGTCGGCATATAGCCCGCGTCCGCCGAGTCGAACGACCATGCGCCTCCGCCAATGCTACAACACGGCTCAGTTCCGACGATTGGCCCGAAAACGCCTTCCCGGGCCGGTTTTCCACTACATCGACGGCGCCGCCGACGACGAAATAACGTATCGCCGAAACACACAAGCGTTCGAAGACTGCGACCTGGTGCCCAGCGTTCTCGCGGGCGTCGAGACGATAGATATGTCGACGTCGATAATGGGCGTCAAGCTGGACCTGCCGATTTTCCTGTCGCCAACCGCGCTGCAACGCTTGTTTCATCACGAGGGGGAACGCGCGGTAGCGCGTGCCGCCGAGAAATACGGAACGATGTTCGGCATTTCGTCGCTCGGCACGGTAAGCATCGAGGAGATCGGTGCGGCGATCCGCACGCCGAAGATGTTCCAGCTTTACTATCACAAGGACAAAGGCCTTACGAACAGCATGATCGATCGGTGCAAGGACGCCGGATTCGACGTCATTGCGCTCACGGTCGACACGATCGTCGGCGGCAACCGGGAGCGCGACCTCGTTACCGGCTTCACGTCGCCGCCCCGGCTGACGCCGAAAAGCGTCGTCAGCTTCGCCATGCATCCTCGCTGGACCTTGAATTACCTGCTTCGAGACAAGTTCGAGTTGTCGCAGCTCAAGGACTACGTGGCGGAAGGGACGAAAATAAGCCTGTCGGTGTCGGACTATTTCTCGACGATGCTGGACCAGTCGATGGACTGGCAGGCTGCCGAAGAGGTGCGGAAACGCTGGGGCAAGCAATTCTGTTTGAAAGGCATCATGTCCGTCGACGACGCGCGCCGTGCCGTGGACATCGGCGCGACGGCGATCATGGTGTCCAATCATGGCGGCCGCCAGCTCGACGGATCGAGGTCGCCGTTCGACCAGCTGGCGGAAATCGTCGACGCAGTGGGCGACCGTATCGATGTGATCTGCGACGGCGGCATCCAGAGGGGCACGCACGTTTTGAAGGCGTTGTCCGTCGGCGCGAAAGCGTGTTCCGGCGGCCGCTGGTACCTGTACGCGCTGGCGGCCGCCGGCCAGGCCGGCGTCGAGAAGGCGTTGTCGAACATGCGGGCCGAGATCGAGCGCGGCATGAAATTGATGGGTGCCCGGTCGGTTGCAGACCTCGGGCGCAACAATATTCGTTATCGCTGAGACGGTGCTTTACCAGGCATAGGCCCCGGGCGCTTCACCGCCAGGGCCGGGAAAAAGTTTATCGAGCTGTTCCAGCGCCGCCGGATCGAACTCGACTTGTGTCGCGGCCACCGCCGACTCCAGTTGCTCGAGCGTTCGTGGACCGATTATGGGTGCGGTTACCACCGGATTGTGCATCAACCAGGCGAGCGCGACCGTCGCCGGTGCGCGGCCGATTTCCCGACAGAGGTTTTCGTACTTGCCGAGCGTGTCGCGCTTGTCCTGTACGCGCGCGACAAATTCCTCATCGGTGCGGCGCCCCGACTGAACGTTCTCGAGTGCGCCGGCGAGAAAGCCGCCGTCCAGCGGGCTCCACGGCAACAGGCCGAGCCCGTATTCGCGGCAGGCCGGAATCACCTCGAGCTCGATCATGCGATTATTGAGGTTGTAAATGCTTTGTTCGCTGACGAG